>CAJFUL010000073.1 GCA_904420245.1 Candidatus Paralachnospira avium | reverse complement strand
CGTAATATCAAGGTTTGAAGGCTTATGAAGGGATATAAGAGATATGATAAAAATACTATTCGTCTGCCACGGCAATATCTGCCGGTCCCCCATGGCGGAATATGTCTTAAAGGATATGGTAAGGAAACTGGGTATGGAGGATGCCTTTGAGATCGACTCGGCGGCCACCAGCCGGGAGGAGATCGGGAACGGGGTCCATCCTGGGACCAGGAGGAAACTGAAGGAGGCGGGGATCCCCTGCGGGAACCATCGGGCGCGGCAGATGACCCGGGCTGATTATGACCATTATGACTATCTGATCGGCATGGAGCAGTGGAATCTCCGGAATATGTACCGCATCGCCGGGGTGGGACCGGAGGAGGATACGCCGAAAAAGATCTGGAGGCTGCTGGATTTTGGCAGCAGGCCCAGGGATATCGCGGATCCCTGGTATACGGGGAATTTTGAGGAGACTTATGAGGATGTGATGGAGGGCTGCCGGGCACTTCTTCAAAAAATATTAAGAAAAAATTAAGAATATCGGACCGCGGTTTCAGTGAAAAACAAAGGATTCCAGGGCATTTCGGGGATGAGGAGTGCATGGAGTCCTGTTTTTTTGGAAGAATATTATTAAGGAAGGTTAGAAAAAAATAAAGGAATTTTTAAGGAGTTCACCACATATTTCTCACGTTTTATCTCGTATACTGGGAAGGCGGAAGCGGGAGGGTCCCGCGGACATCAGAATACCAGGCGGGTGACTCCCGCGTGGAATGGAGGATATGAAAGGAATAGAGGTATGCTTAACTGGATTCGAGGCTTTAATTTTTTTATCTTATTGCTTTTTAGTATCTGCTATCTGTACCAAGTGGTTTTTGTATTTATCTGCTGGTTTTCCAAGAAGAAGACCTATGAGGCCAAGAAGCTCCATCGGTACGCGGTGCTGATCTCAGCCAGAAATGAGGCGGAGGTGATCGGAGAACTGCTGGAGAGCATCCATAAACAGACGTATCCGTCCCATCTTTTGGACATTTATGTGGTGGCGGACAACTGTACGGACAATACGGCTCAGGTGGCCAGGGAGCACAGGGCCATCGTAGTGGAACGGTTTGACCATGTGCAGGTGGGAAAGGGCTACGCCCTGAATTACCTGTTTTCCCAGATCGAGACCCAGGTGGGGCTGGAAGCCTATGACGGCTACATGGTCTTCGATGCGGACAATGTCCTGGACGAAAACTATGTGATGGAGATGAACAAGGTGTTTTCCAACGGGTATCCGGTGGTCACCAGTTACCGGAACTCCAAGAATTACGGTTCCAACTGGATCTCTGCCGGATATGCGCTCTGGTTCTTGAGGGAATCCCGGTATCTGAACGGCGCGAGGATGCGCTGCGGTACAAGCTGTGCCATCTCCGGCACGGGCTTTTTAGTATCCAGCCAGATCATCAAAGAGAACAACGGATGGAAGCATCATCTCCTGACGGAGGATATCGAATTTTCCACAGAGAATATCATCAAGGGGCGGGTCATCGGGTACTGTGAGAAGGCTGTGCTCTATGACGAGCAGCCGGAGCAGTTCAAGGCATCCTGGAACCAGAGGCTCCGCTGGTCCAAAGGCTTTTACCAGGTATTGGGGCGTTACGGCGGAGAGCTGATGGGAGGCATCACCAGGCGGCACAGCTTCCAGTGCTACGATATGCTGATGACCCTGGCGCCCGCCACGCTGCTGACCTTGTTTACCATAGCGGTCAATGGAGTATTTGGCTTTGCCGGACTCCTGCTGGGACATATGAGCTGGGTGGCCGCTACCTTCAGGGCCATTGGCAGCAGCCTGTTCGGGATCTATATGTCCCTGCTGTTTTTCGGGATCGTGACCACCATCACCGAATGGAAGCAGATCCATTGCCGCGGGTGGAAGAAGATCTTTTATATCTTTACCTTCCCGATCTTCATCTTTACGTATATCCCCATCGCGGTGGAGGCTCTTTTTAAGAAGGTCACCTGGGTACCCATCCGTCATACGGTTGTGAAGAGTGCCAAGGAGATCCGCGGACAGATGGATTCTTATTGACATATGCCAATAACAGTGCTATTATCATATTAGCATATGCCAATAATAACAGAAAGGATGCAGCCTATGCCTAGAAGCAGTAAATGCAAATGCGTCGGCAGCCTTCCGCGGTTTTCCCATTTCATGCCTGACGGGCGGAGAGATCCGGGCCATCGGATCCGGCTGAGCGTGGAGGAGTATGAGACCCTCCGGCTCATCGATTACGAAGGTCTGACCCAGGAGGCCTGCGCGGAACGGATGGATGTGGGACGGGGAACGGTACAGGCCCTTTACGCGGAAGCCAGGAAGAAGACAGCCAGGTTTCTGGTGGAGGGAGCCTGCCTGGAGATTTCCGGAGGCAGCTACCGCCTGGAGGCATCGGCGCTGCAGAAAGGTGAAGGGATCATGAAACTTGCAGTGACTTATGAAAACGGACAGGTATTCCAGCATTTCGGACATACGGAGCAGTTTAAGGTCTATGAGACGGAGGATGGAAAGATCCTCTCTTCCGAGATCGTGGATACCAACGGGACGGGGCATGGGGCCCTGGCCGGGTTTTTAAAGGATATGGGAGTGGAGGTGCTGATCTGCGGAAATATCGGCGGCGGCGCCAGAAACGCTCTGGCGGAGGCCGGGATCCGGCTGTACCCCGGAGCAGCCGGAGAAGCCGACGCTCAGGTAAAGGCGTTTTTGGAAGGCTCTCTGGCCTACGATCCGGATGCCATGTGCAGCCATCATGGAGCGGATCATAAATGCGGGGATCATGAAGGTCACGGACATGACTGCGGTTCCCACGGTTGCCACTGAGGAGCGGACGGACAGCAAAAAGCCTGTGCGGATGGGAGATCCATCTGCACAGGCTTTTATTATTCTATAGGAAACTCTGTGGGACCTGTAGGCGGCGAAAAGAGATCCGGCCGCGGCAAAACGAGTGCCGCCGCGTCAAACGATCCGCCGCGGCGCGGGAGGCGAAGCGGCCCGATCCCGCGGGACGCGCAGGTCATTTTTTGATCCTGGTCTTCAGATATGCCAGGCAGTCTTTATAATTGCCTTCCTTAAATCCTGTCTTGCTCATGGTCAGGGTCATGGATCCCTTTAAGAATAAGACGATGAGGCTCTTTGTCTCTCTGGCATCCATCAGGTCGGAGAACTGGACGCGGTTTTCACTCTTGGGAGTCTTATAGTAGATGTCTTCTCCGATCTCCACGTAATAGACGGGAGTCTCTTCCTGGAAGATCACCTTCAGCCGTTCCTTTTCCGTCCGGATGCTCTGTCTGGCCTTGTATTTGTATAAAGCCAGGATCAGCACCGGAAGGAGCTCCATGAAGAGGAGATAGTAGTTGTCGGTGAGGATGGAACCTGCCAGGATCAGGACCATCAGCAGCAGGAATTTCCAGAGGTCGGATCTGAGCCGTTTATCCCACCAGGCGCCGATGGCCTCGGAGATCACCTGGGGCGTGTAGAGACATTCGTTTACAAAGTGGTTCATAGGCATAGGGGCACCTCCTGACAATTTATTCCAGTTCAAACTGGCCTGTGTAAAGTTTGTAGTAACGTCCTTTCATATCCAGCAGCTCCTCGTGGCTCCCTCGTTCGATGATCTCACCGTGCTCCAGTACCAGGATGGCCTTGGCGTTGCGGACGGTGGAGAGACGGTGGGCGATGACGAAGACGGTGCGGCCCTCCATCAGGGAATCCATGCCCCGCTCGATCATCCGCTCGGTGGCGGTATCCACGGAGCTGGTGGCCTCATCCAGGATCAGCACGGGCGGATCCGCGATGGCGGCCCTGGCGATGGCCAGGAGCTGTCTTTGCCCCTGGGACAGGTTTGCCCCGTCGCTGTGGAGCAGCGTATCGTAGCCGTTGGGCAGGCGGCGGATGAAGGAATCGGCGCTGGCCAGCTTGGCGGCGGCCCGCACGTCTTCGTCGGAAGCATCCAGGCGGCCGTAGCGGATGTTGTCGGCGATGGTGCCGGTGAACAGGTGGGTATCCTGGATGACCATGGACAGAGAGAACCGCAGGTCTTTCTTTTTGATGTCCCGCACATCCAGTCCGTCGTAGGTGATGGTGCCGCTGTCGATCTCATAAAACCGGTTGATGAGATTGATGATGGTGGTCTTTCCCGCGCCGGTGGAGCCTACGAAGGCGATCTTCTGGCCAGGCTTGGCGTACAGGTTGATATGGTTCAGGATCTTCTTTTCCGGAGTATATCCGAAGACCACATCATAGAACCGGACGTCTCCCTTCAGGGGGATCAGGCGGAAGCTGCCGTCTTCCTGGGGGCATTTCCAGGCGTAGGATCCCTGGGAAGAGCTGCACTCCGTGAGGGTGCCGTCCTCCTGTTCCAGGGCCTTGCAGAGGGTCACTTTCCCCTCGTCTGTTTCTGGCTGCGCGTCCAGCATCTCAAAGATCCGTTCCGCGCCGGAGAGGGCGGCCAGCAGGAAATTGATCTGCTGGGTAAACTGGTTCATGGGCATGGCCGTCTGACGGACATAGACCAGATAGGAAGCCAGCGCTCCGATGTCGATCATCCCGGCCAGGGCGAACAGGCCGCCCACGCAGGCAGATACCGTATAGTTGAAATAGGAGAGGCTGACGATGGTGGGGATGGTCATGCCGGAATAGGAGAGCGCCTTGGTGCCGGCCTGGCGCAGGGCCTCGTTGCGGCGGCAGAACTCTTCATAGTCCTGAGATTCATGGTTGAATACTTTTTCCACCTTCTGCCCAGTGACCATTTCCTCCACGAAGCCGCTGAGGGAACCGAGGCGGAACTGCTGCTCCGAAAAATACCGATGGCTGCGCCTGCTGTTGAACTGGATGAACAGGAACATGAGCGCCATGAAGAACAGGACGATGAGAGACAGCCTCCAGTTGAGGACCAGCAGCATGATGATGGTCCCGACGATCACGATGCCGCTCTGGATCAGCATGGTAAAGCTGCTGTTGAGGGCTTCGCTGATGGTGTCGGCGTCGCTGGTGAAGCGGCTCATCAGTTCTCCGTGGGTATGGGCGTCGAAATAGGACAGCGGCAGGGACTGGGTGTGGACGAACAGGTCGCGGCGGATCTCGCTGACCACCTTCTGCGCCATCCGCACCATCAGCTGATTGTAGCCCCAGGTGGCCAGGACTCCGGCCAGATACATGAGGCCCATCAGGAGGACCATCTTCAGCAGGCCCTGCATATCGCCGGGAAGGATATAGTTGTTGATGACCGGCCGCAGCAGGTAAGTGCCGATGATATTGGCCAGCGAACCGATGGCGGTGAGGATCACCACCAGGAACAGGAGGAGCTTGTGAGCGCCCATGTAGTGCAGGAGACGGGCAATGGTCTTCCCGGTGTTCTTAGGTTTTTTGTATCCGCTATATCGTGCCATTACAGTCCCACTCCTTCCTGCTGTGAATGATAAAGCTCCTGATACATGGCGTTTTCCTTGAGGAGCGAAGCGTGATTTCCGACGGCCTGTATCCGGCCGTGGTCCAGGATCAGGATCTTATCAGCGTGCATCACGGAGGTCACCCGCTGGGCAATGATGATCTTGGTGGTATCCTTCAGATAGGAAGCCAGGCCCTCCCGGATCTTCGCCTCGGTGGCGGTGTCCACGGCGCTGGTGGAGTCGTCCAGGATCAGGATCTTGGGACGCTTCAGCAGGGCCCTGGCTATGCACAGACGCTGCTTCTGGCCTCCGGAGAGACCGGCGCCGCCCTGGCCCAGTTCCGTCTCATACCCTTTGGGGAGCCGGCCGATGAATTCATCGACGCAGGCGATGGCGCAGGCTTCCCGGATCTCCTCGGGAGTGGCGTCCTCCTTGCCCCACCGCAGGTTATCGGTGATGGTGCCGGAAAACAAGGTGTTCTTCTGGAGGACCATGCCCACAGCGTCTCTCAGATGCTCCATGGGATATTCCCGGACAGAGTGGCCGTCGATCCGGAGGCTGCCGGACGTGACGTCATAGAGCCTGGGGATCAGCTGCACCAGGGTACTCTTGGCAGATCCGGTGCTTCCCAGGATCCCGACGGTCTCTCCCGGACCGATGGAGACGGTGATGTCGGAGAGGACATATTCGGCGGCTTCCGGACGGTATTTGAAATAGACATGGTCAAATTCGATGCCGCCCTTTTCCACCTGGATGTCCTTTGCCTCGTCGTCGGTCATATCCACCTCTTCATCCAGCACCTCCACGATCCTCCGGCAGGAGGCCAGGGAACGGGTCAGCATCATGAAGACGTTGGAGATCATCATCAGGGAATTGAGGACCTGGAGCACATAGCTTAAAAATCCGGTGAGCTGCCCCACCTGCATATTTCCGATCTGGATCAGATTGCCGCCGATCCAGAGGATGAACAGGATGGTGGCGTACATCACCAGCTGCATGGCAGGCATATTGAGGGCCGCCAGGCCGAAGGCCTTTTCCGCGGTGGTCCGCAGGGCCAGGTTGCTCTCCTCGAACTTGGCCGTTTCATAGTCCTCCCGGACATAGGCCTTGACCACCCGGATGGCCGTCAGGTTCTCCTGTACGATGCGGTTTACCAGATCCACAGACCCCTGCATGATCCCATAGAGGGGACGGACGTTTTTCACGATCAGAAAGAGCATCACGCCCAGGATCGGCGCCGCAACGCAGAAGACCAGGGCCAGCTTCCAGTTCATGGCGAAGGACAGCCCGAGAGAGATCAGCATCATGATGGGAGCGCGGCAGGCAGGACGCATGCCGGAGGCCACAGAATTCTGGATGGTGGTGATGTCGCCGGTGAGTCTGGTCACCAGGGACGAGGCCCGGAAATGATCGATATTGGAAAAAGAAAAGCTCTGGAGCTTTTTGTATTCGGCCTTTCGCAGCTCGGCGCCGAGACCCTGGCCGGTGACGGCGGTGAATCTGGCGCTTCCGATCCCCAGGATCAGAGCCAGGATGGCGCAGACCGCCATGAGTATGCCTCTCTGGAAGATCACGGCCCGGTTGCCGGTCTCCACGCCTATGTCGATGATGTCTGCCATGAGCATGGGGATGATCAGCTCGAAGGCCACCTCCAGGGTGATGCAGGCGACGGCAAGAAACGTATAAAGCTTGTAGGGCTTTAAATAGGAAAACAGTCGTTTCAGCATGATACTTTTCCTCCCTTTTTCTACCCCAATATTGTAGGACGAATCAAATCGGTTTGCAATATGAAAAAATGACGAAAATCTCCGTTGACAAAGGCGGTTCTGGGCAGTTATAATACATCAGAGATAAGGGAGTAGTTGGCGCCCACAGCGCAGCAAAGTCAACATAATGAGAACCGGGAGCTCCGGGGATCTGGCTCTGCTTGAAATAATGAGACTTATCTGTACTTGCGGTACAGATAGGTCTTTTCTATTTCATGGGACGCTCCGGCGCGGGATCTTTTCGCTGCCCGCGGAAGCCTACGGAGCGGCGGGATCTTGGGGGCCGTGCGGAGGAAAGACGGGGTTGCGGATCTAGGCGGACCGGGGCCTGAGGCCGCGGCGGGATCCGTACGGTTTTCGGATGAGGAAGAAAGGGGAAACGATATGTCGGTATGGGAATTGATCATCATTGCAGTGGGGCTGGCCATGGATGCCTTCGCGGTGTCTGTCTGTAAGGGCCTGTCCATGAAAAAGATGAGCTGGAAGCACGCGGGGCTGGCGGGACTTTACTTCGGCGGGTTCCAGATGCTGATGCCCCTTTTGGGGTATCTTCTGGGGACGGGATTCCAGGACAAGATCACCGGGATCGATCACTGGATCGCCTTTGTCCTTCTGGGGGCCATCGGCGCCAATATGATCAAGGAGTCCTTTTCCGGTGAGGAGGAGACGGATGCCTCCTTTGACGTAAAGACCATGCTGCTCTTGGCGGTGGCCACCAGCATCGACGCGCTGGCAGTGGGAGTCACCTTCGCGTTCCTGAGGGTCCATATCATCCTGGCTGTCTGTCTCATCGGAGGCATCACCTTTGTCCTGTCGGTGGCAGGCGTCCGGGTGGGGAACGTGTTCGGGAGCAAGTATAAATCCAGAGCCGAGCTGGCGGGCGGCATCATCCTGATCCTGATGGGTCTTAAGATCCTGCTGGACCACCTGGGGATCCTGGGATAAGGAGGGGCCATGAGAACAGTCTGGGAATACGCGGAGACGGAAACCGGAATAAAGCTCTGCCGGGTGTACGGGGAGGATGTCTGTCCTGAAGTCCCGGAGTCTCTGGAAGGCCGCAGCGTGGAGGCCATAGGACCTTATTGCTTTTCGGCGGAGGAAATACCGAGGCGTTTTCGGGAGGCGCAGCTGCGGCGGCAGGCCGCGGGAGAGACGTTTCTGGAAGCGGGAGAAGAGACGCCGGTCCGCGGAGAGCGGCTCCGCAGGGTCGTGCTTCCGGAGACGGTGAAGAGTGTGGGAGATTACTGCTTTTACGGCTGCGGGAAGCTGGAGAGCATCGGGTTTTCCCACTGCCTGGAACGCATCGGGAGCGGGGCTTTCATGGGCTGCGGAAGCCTGCGGCAGATGGAATATACCACCTCCGGCAGTTTCCGCGCCCTGGCCAAGGTGCTGTCGGAGGTGCGGTACGCGGTGACGGTGTCGGTGACGGAGGGGGAGAAGCGCTTCTCCCTGGTCTTTCCCGAATATTACGAGGCTTCGGTGGAGAATATTCCAGCCAGGATCTTTGAAGTCCACTTCCGGGGGACCGGATACCGCTACCGCCAATGCTTCCGGGACGGACGGCTGGATCTGACGGAATATGACGGCCTGTTCCCCCTGGCCGCGGGCCAGGAGCCGGTCCCGGTGCTGGTCCGCCTGGCCTATCTCCGCCTCCTGTATCCGGAGGGGCTTTCCGCCGAGGCGAAGGAACGGTATCTGGACTGGTTCGGCCGCCGGGTGAGAGAGGCGGGGAGGTATCTCCTGGAGCAGGACGACCTGGAAGCCATCCGTTTTCTGACGGAGGCGGGGGCCTTTGACCGGACGGCGGCCCCGGAGGCGGTCCGGCGGGAGGAGCGGAGCCGGAAGACGGCCGACGGAGCAGGAGACTTTTATATGGCTTCCCTGGGGGAAGACATCGTGGAAGGCGCAGTCCGCGAAGAAGAGGACGGGCGTTCCGGCCGGGAGGAACCGGCCCTGGATGTGCTGACGGAGCTGGCCGCAGGGCTGGGACGCACGGAGGCGGTGGGCTTTCTGATGGATCACCGTCATAAAAGAGGCGGGACAAAAAAGAAAAAGACCTTTGACCTGTAGCGGGGGCCGGTGAAAACCGGCCCTTGCGGCATTTGGGGAATTGGGGCATAATAGAGGGAGCGAAGGGGGACGGAATATGCTGGAACAGATACGGGCGGAGCTCTCTGCCCAGACGGATCAGAAGTACAAGGAGTTCAACGATAAGCTGATACCCGGCACGGGGGAGACTCTGGGAGTCCGGGTGCCCAGGGTGCGGGAACTGGCCAGACGCATAGCGGTCTGCGGCGGAGACCGTTTCCTCAGGGAGATGGAAGCGGCAGAGGACAGAGCCTTCTATCAGGAGGAGCGGATGCTCCAGGGCATGGTGATCGGATACGGAGATTTTCCGCCGGAGGAACGGGAGCGCCATCTGGACGGCTGGGTACCAAAGATCGAAAGCTGGGCAGTCTGCGACTGCGGCGTCAGCACGTTAAAATTCATGGAAAAGGACCGGGAGCGGTGGTTTCCCTATGTGTGCCGGTATCTGGAGAGCAGCCGGGAATATGAACTGCGGTTCGCGGCGGTGGCTCTCATGGATCATTTTATGGACAGCGCCCATATCCGGCAGATGCTTTCCATCTACAGGGATATTTCCCACGAAGGATATTATGTGAAGATGGCGGTGGCCTGGGCCGTTTCCATGTGCTATGTGAATTATCCGCGCGAGACGGAGGCGCTCCTTAAAAGCGGAGAGCTTCCTGTCTGGACCCATAATAAGGCCATCCAGAAGATCCGGGAATCCAGACGTGTATCTCCGGAGGACAAGGAGCGTCTGGCGGCTCTGCGGCGGCAGATTGTGGAGAAGACGTAGAGAGGAGGAACGAGGCCATGTCCAGGGAGCTTTCGGAAAAATGGGATCAGATCGGAAAAGAAATACTGGGAACGGCCAGGAATGAGCTGTATCTGAATATGCGTTTCCTGGATCTGGCTCTGGGAGGCCTGGGATATGTGATGGACACGGAGGCCAGGACTGCGGGGACCGACGGCTACAGGATCCACTTTGAACCATACAGCATGGCGGAGCTCTATCAGCGGGACAGGCGGTATATAAACCGCCTGTATCTCCATATGGTGCTCCACTGTCTGTTCCGCCATCTGTCCAGACGGGGGAAGCGGGAAGCTTCCTATTGGAATCTGTCCTGCGACATCGCCATGGAAGCGCTGGTGGACGGCCTGGATAAGCGGAGCGTGCGCAGGGCCGTACAGCCGGAGCGGACAGAGGTATACAAGATGCTCTCGGAGAGGCTTTCGGTGCTCACTGCCGAGGGGATCTACCAGGTGCTCCTGGAAAAGCGGCTTACGGACCGGCAGTTTGAGAAGCTGGAAGAGCTGTTCCTGGTGGATGACCACAGCTTCTGGCCGGATCCGGAGAAGGAGCCGGACAGGACGCAGGAGCTGGAAAAAAGATGGCAGGACATGGCGGAGAAACTGGAGACGGGGCTTTCTGTCTTTGGGAAGGACGGAGACCGGGGCGGGGAAGAGCTGCTGGACCAGCTTAAGATCCAGGGGGAAAGACGGGAGGATTACCGGGGCTTTCTGCGGAAGTTTGCCGTATGGCGGGAAGAGATGCAGGTGGATACGGATTCCTTTGACTATGGGTTTTACAGCTACGGCCTGCGGCTCTACGGAAATATGCCCCTCATCGAGCCCCAGGAATTCAAGGAGGTCCAGAAGATCCAGGACTTTGTCATCGCGGTGGACACTTCCATGTCCTGTTCCGGAGAGCTGGTGAAGTCTTTCCTCTCGGAGACCTGCGGGATCCTCCTGGAGACCGGGAGCTTTTTTCAGAAAGCCAATATCCATATCCTCCAGTGCGACGAGGCCGTCCGCGCCGACGCCGTGATCCGGGAGAAAAAGGATCTGGAAGCATATATGGAGCATTTCCAGGTGAAGGGCGGAGGCGGCACGGATTTCCGCCCTGTCTTTTCCTATGTGGAGGAGTTGAAGGAGCAGGGGGCGTTTCAGAAGCTTAGGGGACTCCTGTATTTTACCGACGGCCGGGGGACTTATCCCAGGAAAAGGCCGGACTACGACGTGGCCTTCCTGTTCATGAAAGAGGACTATACCGACGAGGCCGTCCCTCCGTGGGCCATGAAGCGGATCCTCACCGGAGCGGATCTGGAGCAGGAGGGGAAACGGCTGGACAAACATATCAGATTTGTATAAAATAGCAGAGGAGACGGGAACTTTTGCCGGACCGGGAAAGGGCGGCCGGGACCGTCGGAGAAAGGAGGCTTCCTCCTGTGGATATCAAACGGGCCAAGGAAGAGATCCGGGATACCATAGAAGCGTATCTTTTGAAAGATGAATATGGAGAGTATGTGATCCCGCCGGTGCGCCAGCGGCCGGTGCTCCTTATGGGGCCTCCCGGCGTGGGAAAGACTCAGATCATGGAGCAGATCGCCCAGGAGTGCCGCATCGGGCTGGTTTCCTATACCATCACCCACCATACGAGGCAGAGCGCCGTGGGTCTTCCTTTTATCAAGGAGAAGGAATACGGCGGGCAGACATATTCCGTGACGGAATATACCATGAGCGAGATCATCGCTTCCGTCTATGAGAAAATGGAACAGACCGGGATCCGGGAAGGGATCCTGTTCATCGACGAGATCAACTGTGTGTCGGAGACCATGGCGCCCATGATGCTCCAGTTTCTGCAGTGCAAGACCTTCGGCAATCAGAAGGTGCCGGAAGGGTGGATCATCGTGGCGGCCGGGAATCCGCCGGAATACAATAAATCGGTCCGGGATTTTGACGTGGTGACCCTGGACCGGGTGAAGCGGCTGGATGTGGAGGCCGATTACGGCGTTTGGAAGGAATACGCCTACAGGAAGGGGATCCACAGCGCCATCCTCTCCTATCTGGACATCAGGAGGGAGAATTTCTACAGGATCGAGACGACGGTGGACGGAAAGCTGTTCGTCACCGCCAGGGGCTGGGAGGATCTTTCCGAGCTTCTGTATGTCTATGAGAAGCTGGGCAAGGAGGCGGACGCCCAGGTGACGGGCCAATATCTCCAGTATCCCAGAGTGGCCAGGGATTTCGCCAATTTCCTGGAGCTTTACCATAAATATCACAGGGACTATCAGATCGAGGAGGTCCTCAAGGGAAATGTGACGCCGCAGGCCATCTCCAAGCTGCACTTCGCCGGGTTTGACGAGAAGGTCAGCGTCACCGGCCTTCTGCTCTCCAGGCTGGGAGAGGAATTCCGGGCGGCTTATTGGAAGGACAAGCTGGTGACGGAGCTCTATGCCAGGCTTAAGGGGATCCAGAGGGAGATCTCCGGAGGAGAGAGTGTCCGGAAGGCTGTGGAGGAGACCTGTGCGCTGATCGAAGAACAGTACAGGAAGGAGAAGCAGTCGGAGCTCCTCACAAAGGGCGGGGAGCGGATCTTCCGGGAGCTCTTATCCTGGTTCCAAAAGAGGCGGCAGGAAGAGGACTTTGAAAAGATCCGGGAGGATTTTGCCGGAGAGACGGATGCGCGCCAGGCGCTTTTGGACGGGGCCGGGGAAATGCTGGAATACGCCTTTGATTTCCTGGAAGCGGCCTTCGGAAAGGGACAGGAGCTGGTGCTCTTCGTGACGGAGCTGACGGCAGGCTTTTACAGCTCCTGGTATATCCGGGAAAACGGCTGCGACCGGTATTATCAGTATAATAAAGGGCTTTTGTTTGCCGAGCGGCAGCAGGAGATAAGCGGTCATATCGAAGAGGCCAGGGATATGATGGCCGGAGCCGACAGAAAATAGAGAAGGAGACCGGACCGGGACGGACGGGGGAGCTGCCTTTCCGGGAGGATCTGCCATAGAGAATCCATGCCGCCCGCGGCGTCATGGAGCACAGCCCGCGGCTTCTGCCCGGGACTTTTAAGGGAAAAAGGAGAAGGATATGGAAAAAGCAAAGGTTTATTTCACGAACATGAAAGCCAAAAACGGAGAGAATCTCCAGATGAAGCTGGAGCGGCTCATGAAGAAGGCAGGCATCGGGAATATCGATTTTACCGATAAGTATGTGGCCATCAAGATCCACTTCGGAGAGAGGGGGAACCTCTCCTATCTGCGGCCCAATTATGCCAGGACCGTGGTGGATATGGTGAAGTCCCTGGGAGGAAAGCCTTTTCTCACCGACTGCAATACCCTGTATGTGGGCGGCAGGAAAAACGCCCTGGATCATATCGACACCGCGTACCTCAACGGGTTTTCTCCCTTTTCCACAGGCTGCCACGTCCTGATCGGCGACGGCCTCAAGGGGACCGACGATGTGGAAGTGCCGGTGGACGGCGAGTATGTGAAGAAGGCCAAGATCGGCCGCGCCATCATGGACGCCGACGTGATCATCTCCCTGACTCATTTCAAGGGCCATGAGATGACAGGATTCGGCGGGACCATCAAGAATCTGGGGATGGGCTGCGGATCCCGGGCCGGTAAGATGGAGATGCACAGCACCGGGAAGCCCTATGTGGACCAGTCCCTCTGCGTCGGCTGCCGTCAGTGCGAAAAGATCTGCGCCCACGGCGCGCCGGAATTTACGGACGGGAAGGCCAGGATCAACCACGACAAATGCGTCGGCTGCGGCCGGTGCATCGGCGTATGTCCCAAGGACGCGGTGCAGGCGGCCCAGGACGCCACCAATGAGATCGTCAATAAGAAGATCGCCGAATACAGCCTGGCGGTGGTGAAGGGACGCCCTCAGTTCCATATCAGCCTGGTGGTGGACGTATCTCCTTACTGCGACTGCCACGGGGAAAACGACAGGCCCATCGTCCCCAATGTGGGGATGTTTGCCTCCTTTGACCCGGTGGCCTTGGACGTGGCCTGCGCCGATGCGGTCAACGCCCAGCCGGTCATTGCCGACAGTCTGCTGGGAGAGAGCTGCGGCCATGAGGACAGGGACCACTTCGGCAGGGTCAGCCCCAATACCAATTGGAAGGTGGGCATCGAGCACGGCGTGAAGATCGGACTCGGAACCAAGGAATATGAATTGATCGAGGTATAAAAATGCTCTATTTGGAA
Source organism: Candidatus Paralachnospira avium (assembly GCA_904420245.1). Classification (GTDB taxonomy): domain Bacteria; phylum Bacillota; class Clostridia; order Lachnospirales; family Lachnospiraceae; genus Lientehia; species Lientehia avium. The sequence continues at coordinate 19,532 of CAJFUL010000073.1, read as the reverse complement.
TGTTATTCTGGAATCAGCGGAGATATGACCGTGGCGGCTCTCCTGGATCTGGGAGCCAGCCGGGAAAAGCTCCTGGCAGGCCTTGAGAGCCTGGGCGTGGACGGATACCGGGTGGAGATCGGCCGCCGCAGCAAGTGCGGCGTGGAGGCCGCCAGCTTCGACGTGATCCTGGACGGGCCCCAGGACGGCGGCAGCCATGACTATGGGGAGGGAGTTCTGGAGGAGCATGACCACTTCCATGTCCATGGCGGAGAGCACGGCCATGATCACTGCTATACCCATGAGGGAGACTGTAGTCATGAGCACCACCATGTCCATGAGGGAGACTGCGGTCATGAGCACCACCATGTCCATGAGGGAGACCACGGCCATGACCATCACCATGACGGGGGGCATCCCCATGTCCACAGGAGCCTTCCGGACATCATAGAGATCCTGGAGCGGTCGGCCATGACGCCGGGGGCCAAGGAGCTGGCGGAGCGGATCTTCCGCATCGTGGCGGAGGCGGAGGCCGGGGTCCATGGAAAGCCGGTGGATCAGGTCCATTTCCATGAAGTGGGGGCAGTGGATTCCATCGTGGATATCGCGGCGGCGGCCATCTGCCTGGACGATCTGGGGATCCGGGAGGCGGTGGTCTCCGGGATCGCCGCCGGCAGCGGCCATGTCCATTGCCAGCACGGGATCCTTCCGGTCCCGGTCCCGGCGGTGACGGCCATTGCCCAGAGCCATGGCCTTTCGCTCCTGGCCACGGATACGAAGGGAGAGCTGGCGACGCCCACCGGGGCCGCCATCGCGGCGGGGATCCGCACCAGGGACAAGCTGCCGGAAGCCTACAGGATCTTAAAGACCGGCATGGGGGCAGGAAAGAAGGACTTCCCCAAGGCCAATATCCTGCGAGCGTATCTCATTGAAGAGGCGGGAGAAGACGGCGGAGCTTCCCGGAAGGACAGCGGGGAGAAGCTGTGGATGCTGGAGACCAATATCGACGACAGCAGCGGGGAGGCCCTGGGATATGTGATGGAGAAGCTTCTGGAAGCAGGAGCCAGGGACGTCTGCTATATCCCGGCCTTTATGAAGAAGAACCGTCCGGCGTACCTGATGAAGGTGATTTGCGAGGAGAAGCTGCGGGAGACCATGGAAGATCTGATCTTCCGCCATACCACTACCATCGGGATCCGCCGGTTCCCCATGGAACGGACGGTGCTCTCCAGGCGGATGGTGACGGTGGAGACGCCCTATGGGCCGGCCCGTCTCAAGGAGACCTGCCGGGGCGGACAGGTCTTTCGCTATCCCGAATACGAGGACGTGGCCCGCATCGCGGACGCTTCCGGAATGCCCTTCCGGGAGGCTTATGAAGCGGTGCTCTCAGGAAGGCAGGAACCATGAAGAGTTTTGAGGAGAAAAAGGAGTGGCTGCGGCAGATCCTCCGGGAGGCCCTGGGACAGGGGGCCTGCCTGGCCTTCTCCGGCGGCGCCGACAGCAGCGCCCTGCTGGCGGCGGCCTGCAAAGAGCGGGAGATTTCCGGAGGGACCGTATATGCCGTGATGTTCGATACGTTCCTCCACGGAAAGGGAGATGAGGAGGCCGCCGCCAGGACGGCCTCCCAGTGCGGAGCAGAGCTTTTTAAGATCCCGGTCAATGAGCTGGATAATCCGGCCATTCTGGACAATCCTCCGGACAGGTGCTACCTGTGCAAGAAATATCTCTTTGAGAAGCTTGGAGGCTTTGCCGGGGAGCATGGCTGCAGCGTGCTGCTGGACGGCACCAACGCCGACGATGAGAAGGTATACAGGCCCGGCCTCAGAGCGCTTTCGGAGCTGGGAGTGAAGAGTCCTTTCCGGGAGGCGGGCTTCACCAAGGAAGAGGTGCGCCGCCTGGGAGCGGAGTACGGGATCCCGGCGGCCGCCAGGCCGTCGGATTCCTGCCTGGCCACCAGGCTGCCCTACGGGACCAGGCTGGAGATGGATCTGCTGGAGCGGATACGGGACGGAGAAGCCTTTTTGAAGAGCCTTGGCTTCCGGTCCGTACGGCTGCGGCTCCACGGTCCCATAGCCAGGATCGAAGTGGAGGACGGGCAGATCCCTTCCTTTTCGCAGAAGCGCCGGGAGATCACGGAGAGATTGAAGAAACTGGGGTTCGTCTATGTCACCTTGGATATGGAAGGATTCCGTTCCGGGAGCATGGACATTTAGACGGGAGCAGAACATGGAGATCAGAGAAATACTGGAACAAGTAAAAAGGGGCGAGCTTCCCCTGGAAGAAGCGGAGATCATGCTGGGAGGCCAGGAATATGAGGACATCGGCTGCGCCAAGATCGATTTCCACAGGAGCAAGCGGAGAGGCTTCGGCGAAGTGATCTTCTGCCAGGGAAAGGAAACGCCTCATCTGGTGCATATCTATGAGACCTTCCGGCAGCGGGAGGTGAACGTCATGGGCACCAGGGCTTCCAGAGAGCAGTACAGCGCGGTGAAGGCGGCTGTGCCGGAGGTGACCTATGACGAGGTGTCCAGGATCCTCAAGTACGAGCCGGCGCCGGTGCCCAGGGAGGGACTGGTGGCCGTGTGTACAGGCGGGACGGCGGACATCCCGGTGGCGGAGGAGGCGGCCCAGACTGCCGAATTCCACGGAAGCTGGGTGCTGCGGGTCTTTGACGTGGGAGTGGCCGGGATACACAGGCTCTTCTCCCGCATCGAGGATATCCGGCAGGCCAACTGCATCGTGGCGGTGGCCGGCATGGAAGGAGCCCTGGGAGGCGTGATCACGGGACTGGTGGACAAACCGGTCATCGCGGTGCCCACGTCCATCGGGTACGGAGCCTCCTTCGGCGGCATCGCCCCTCTCCTCAGCATGCTGAATTCCTGCGCGGAGGGGATGGCAGTGGTAAATATCGACAACGGGTTTGGGGGCGGATATATGGGCGCCCAGATCAACCGGCTGATCGTGAAGGCCGGGAACAGACAGTGAGGGTATATATGTCAGAAGAAATGAAGATCCTGAGGGAACAGGGAGTGGACGAGGGACTGATCCGGGAGACGGAGAAGTTCCGAAACGCCTATGAGACAGAGGAAAGCGCCAGGGGAAGGGTCGCGCCTCCGCCTCTGCCTTTTTACGGAAAGGAGATCCTGGAGCAGGCCATCGCGGCTCTCCTGCGGGGGGAAAACCTGCTGCTCAGCGGCTCAAAGGCCACGGGAAAGAATGTGCTGGCGGAAAACCTGGCCTGGTTTTTCGGGCGTCCCGTCTACAACATCTCGTTCCATGTCAACACCGACAGCAGCTCTCTGATCGGCACGGACACCTTTGTCAACAACCAGGTATCCCTGCGGAAGGGGCCTGTCTATCAGTGCGCCCAGTACGGCGGCTTCGGGGTGCTGGATGAGATCAATATGGCCAAAAACGACGCCGTGTCGGTGCTCCACGCCGCCCTGGACTACAGGCGGCTCATCGACGTGCCGGGATACGACAGGATCCAGCTCCATCCGGCGGCCAGGTTCATCGGGACCATGAACTATGGATACGCGGGGACCAAGGAGCTCAACGAGGCGCTGGTATCCAGGTTTCTGGTGATCGATATGCCTCCGGTGGACGAGGCTACGCTGTTCAAGATCTTCCGGTATATGTTCCCCGATGGGAAGCAGGCGGCCATGGAGCAGTTCGCTGGACTCTTCCTGGATCTCCAGGAGAAGGCGGAGAACGGGGAGATCACCACCAAGGCTCTGGATCTCAGAGGCCTTTTGGCGGCCATCGGCACCATGAAGACGGGACTTGCCCCTTCTCTGGCGGTGAAGATGGGGATCACCAACAAGACCTTTGACATCTTTGAGAAGGAGATCGTCGGCGACGTGGTCATGACCAGGATCCCGGAGAGCTGGACGGCCGCCGACGTATTTGAAGGACAGGGAAGCAGATGATGGGACAGGAAGGCCGGATGGAGGCTGAAAACCGGGTGAGGAACCTGATGTGGACCGTCAGCGGGGATTATACCCTGGATACGGCGCCGGACGTGGATTCCTTTGAACGGTCCAAATATATTTCCCTATACGATGCCGTGAAGCAGGGAGCCTTTGCCAAGTATTTTGACAAGGACGCCCTTGCTCTTTATGTGGTGAAAAAGTGCTTCCTGGGGGCGGACCAGAGGAATGTGATGGTCCTGGCCCAGGTCTGCGTGGATCTGGCGGTCCATAAAAAGGCGGAGGCAGAGCGGGCAGGGGTGGCGGATCTGCGCCGCAGGGCCTTTGAGGATACTCTGGACGCGGAATCCCGGATGCTGACGGAGTCGGTGGTGGGGATGGTGAAGCTGGCCATGATGCGGAAGGCCCTGGACGGGCAGTACAGGGGGAGCAGACGCATCATGGAGGCGTTTTCCCTGGCGGAGTCCCTGGAAGAAACGGCGGATACCATGGAGATCATCCAGGTGACCGACCGGCTGTATAATACGCTCCTGGACAACAGTTTTGAAAAGAAGCGGGGATCTCTGGAGGATGTGCTCTCGGTCACCACGGAGGAGCTTGCTCAGTACGGATGGAAAGACTTCCTGCGGGATACGGCGGCGGAGGAGAGCTTCGAGCAGTATATGCGGCGGATGAGCCAGGCCATGCTCCGGACCGGGACCGAGGAGCAGGAGGAGGAAAAAGAGGCGCAGGAGACGGCTGCTCATGTGGTGACGGTCAGCGAGGAAGATTTGCAGAAGATATACTCCTATGTGGAGCTGAACTTCGGACGCTCCTATCTGAGCCAGCTGGAGGGAAAGCGGCTGGACTACCGGCTCTGCCGGGGAGCCCACCAGGACTGCAGCCTCTATCTGACGGAAGGGATCCTGAGAAACCCGGTCAAAAACAACTATCAGTACCAGTATGCCCTGCGGCAGGCAGAGCAGAACAAGCGGTATTATTACCAGAACTACAGTCTGGCCAAGCGGAATGTGTCCATCCTGACGGACATCCTGAAAAGGGCCCTGATCCGCAGGAGCGAAACGGAGTATGTGCGGGACGATCATGGAAGGGTGGTGCCCAATCTCCTCTGGAAGGTGGGACGCACCAGCGACCGACGCCTGTTTGCCAGGACGATAAACCGGGATGCGTCGGACTTTGTGGTGGATGTGCTGATGGACGCCAGCGGTTCCCAGATGGCCCGTCAGCCCAGGGTGGCCCTCCAGGGCTGCATCATCAGCCAGGCCCTGAGCAATGTGGGGATCCCCCACCGGGTCATGAGCTTCTGCACCTTCTGGGAATATACGATCCTCCAGCGGTTCCGGGACTATGATGAGGACGGGAGCGCGGATCAGAACATCCTGGAATATACCACCTCCTCCAATAACCGGGACGGCCTGGCCATCCGGGCCGCCGCCGACGGGCTGCTTCGGCGGCAGGAGGAGAATAAGATCCTGATCGTCTTAAGCGACGGCCGTCCCAACGATGTGATCGTGGGGCGGCCGGGCAGCCGGAATCCCCATTCCTATGGAGGCAGCTACGCCGTCCTGGATACGGCCAGGGAGGTGCGCCACGCCAGGGGATCGGGCATCGCGGTGCTGGGAGTCTTCGCCGGGAAAGAAACGGATCTGAAGGCGGAGAAGACCATATTCGGAAAGGATTTCGCCTATATCCGGGACATCGCCGGGTTTTCCAATGTGGTGGGCGCGTATCTGAAGCGGCAGCTGGAGATCCAGGATTAGAGGAGGATGAGAAGTGGGACTGGAATTTAGAAAAGCGCAGAAGGAGGACGCATCGCTGCTCCTCTTCTTTATCAGGGGGCTGGCCTCCTATGAAAAGCGGCCGGAGGACGTGACGGCCACCGAGGAAGACATCCGCAGGACTGTATTTGAGGAGAAGCGGGCGGAAGCCTTTTTCCTTCTGGAGGATGGAAAAGAGATCGGTTACGGGATCTATTACTATACCTTTTCCAGCTTTGCCGGGGCGCCGGGGATCTATGTGGAGGATCTCTTCGTACGGCCGGAGCGCCGGGGAAAGGGCTATGGGACGGCGGCTTTTAAGTGGCTGGCGGGAGAGGCCCTGAAGGCAGGCTGCGCATCCATGGAGTGGAGCTGCCTGGACTGGAATGAGCCGGCCATCCTGTTTTACCGGGGGTTGGGAGCCCGGGAGAAGGGCGGAAACGTAAAGTTCCGGCTGGGAAAGGAACGGATGGAAGCGCTCCTGGTATAACAGACCCATTTTCGGCCCATACTGGAAGAGAAGCAAATTTCTATTTCAGGAGGGAATGAAAATGGCAGCAGTGGATTTTAAAAACAGCGAGACGAGGAAGAATTTGATGAAGGCCTTCGCGGGAGAGAGCCAGGCCAGGAACCGCTACACCATCGCGGCGGGGAAGGCCAAAGGGCTGAAGCTCCAGGTCATCGAGCAGGTGTTCCGGTTCACGGCGGACCAGGAAAAGGAGCACGCCGAGATCTTTTACCAGCATCTGAAGGAGCTGACCGGGGAGAATCTGGAGATCACAGGCACGTATCCCATCGAAGTCTACGACGACGCCCTGAGCCTTCTGAAGGCGGCCCGTCATGACGAGTATGAGGAATACGAGAATGTCTATCCGTCCTTCGCGGAGACGGCGGAGAAAGAGGGATTCCCGGCCGCGGCGGCCAGCTTCCGGATGATCGCCCAGATCGAGAAGGTCCACGGGGACCGGTTCGCCAGATTCGCGGAGCTTCTGGAGAAGGGGCAGCTCTTTGAGGCCAGGCTGGAGACCAGCTTTATGTGCCTGAACTGCGGGTATATCTATACCGGGACCAAGGTGCCGGAGCTGTGCCCGGTGTGCAGCCATGACAAGGGATATTTCATCCAGGTGGAAATGGCTCCGTTTCTGTGATATAATAGCAGGCAGACAAAAGAACAGGCGGCCTGGAGCCGCGGGATAGGGAGATTGGTGATATGGAACAGGGATTTATCCGGGTGGCGGCGGCTACGCCTGGGATCGCAGTGGCAGACCCCGCCCATAACAGAAACCAGATCGAGGCTCTCTGCCGGGAGGCGGCGGCCAGACAGGTAAAGGTGCTGGTATTTCCGGAGCTTTGCCTGACAGGGTATACCTGCGGGGATCTATTCCTCCAGGACAGCCTTCTGGAAGCGGCCAGGGAGGAGCTGGCGGTCCTGGCGGACCATACGAAGGATCTGGACCTTTTGGTGTTTGTGGGGCTTCCCTGGATGCGGGACGGCCAGCTCTACAACGTGACGGCGGCCGTGAAGGACGGGCAGATCCTGGGACTGATGCCCAAGACGGCGGTCCCCAATTATTCGGAATTTTATGAGGCCCGCCATTTCCATCCGGGGAACCGGGTGCCGGTGATGGAGCCGGTGCGGATGGCAGGAGGGATCCTGGACTATGTGCCCATGGGGACGGATATCCTCTTTTCCTGCGTCAATATGGAGGGGCTGGTGATCGGAGCGGAGATCTGCGAGGATCTCTGGATCCCGGTCCCTCCCAGCTGCCGCCATGCCCTGGCGGGGGCGACCCTCATCGTCAATTCCTCGGCCAGCGACGAGACCACCGGGAAGGATGTCTACCGGAAGGAGCTTCTGGGGAATCAGTCGGCCCGGCTGGTCTGCGGTTATATCTACGCCGACGCCGGAGAGGGAGAGTCCACCACGGACCTGGTCTTCGCCGGCCATAACCTGATCTATGAAAACGGCACGCTGTTAAAGGGAGCCAAGCGGTTTACCACAGGGCTCATCTGCGCCGATCTGGATCTGGAGCGGCTCCGGAACGAGAGGCGGCGGATGACCACCTTCGGTCCCATGGACGACCAGGGGTACAGGAAGGTGGCGTTCCATATCGGGAAGACGCCTCTTTCCCTGGAGCGGGCCGTGGACCCGGCGCCCTTCGTGCCGGGCAATAGGGCGGACCGGGACAGACGCTGCGAGGAGATCCTCTCCATCCAGGCCATGGGTCTCAAGAAGCGTCTGGCCCACACCGGATGCAGGAGCGCGGTGGTGGGCATCTCCGGAGGCCTGGATTCCACCCTGGCGCTGTTGGTGACGGCCAGGGCCTTCGACCTGCAGGGAGAGGCCAGGGAGAAGATCACGGCGGTGACCATGCCCTGTTTCGGGACCACCGACAGGACTTATACCAACGCCTGTGAACTGACGAAGATCCTGGGAGCGGAGCTCATGGAGGTGGACATCAAGGAGGCCGTATCCCTCCATTTCCGGGACATCGGCCAGGATCCGGATGACCATTCGGTGACTTATGAGAACAGCCAGGCCAGGGAGCGGACCCAGGTGCTGATGGATATTGCCAATAAGCGGGGCGGCCTGGTCATCGGGACCGGAGATATGTCGGAGCTGGCCCTGGGCTGGGCCACCTACAACGGCGACCATATGTCCATGTACGGCGTCAACGCTTCGGTGCCCAAGACCCTGGTGCGCCATCTGGTCCGCTACTATGCGGATACCTGCGGCGATGAGAAGCTTTCGGGGATCCTCCGGGACATCCTGGACACGCCGGTGAGTCCGGAGCTTTTGCCGCCTGAGGATGGGAAGATCTCCCAGAAGACGGAGGATATCGTGGGCCCCTATGAGCTCCATGATTTCTTCCTGTACTATATCCTCCGGTTCGGCTACCGGCCTGCCAAGATCTTCCGGCTGGCCAGGAAAGCCTTCGACGGGATATATGATGAGGAGACGATCCTAAAATGGCTGGAGACTTTTTACAGAAGGTTCTTTTCCCAGCAGTTCAAGCGTTCCTGTCTGCCTGACGGACCCAAGGTGGGAAGCGTAGCCGTCTCTCCCAGAGGAGATCTGCGGATGCCCAGCGACGCCTGCGCCCGCATCTGGCTGGAGGAGGTCCGGCAGCTGGGGAGGAGAAGCTCATGAAGCAGGAGTCGTGCTGCGAGGTCTGCGCCTTTTATACATATGAGGAAGAGTATGGATACTATATCTGCGAGGCAGATCTGGATGAGGACGATATGGAACGGTTTTTGAGGGGCAGTTTTTATTCCTGCCCCTATTTCCAGATGGATGATGAATACCGGATCGTCCGCAGGCAGATGTGAGAGGAGGGTACATATGGAAAACGTAACGATCATGGATCATCCGCTGATCCGCCATAAGATCACCAGGCTGAGGGACAAAAGCACCGGGACATGGGAGTTCCGCAAGCTGGTGGAGGAGATCGCGGCCCTGATGGGATATGAGGCCTTCCGGGACCTTCCCACGGAGGAGATACAGGTGGAAACGCCGCTGGAGACCTGCCATTCCCCGGTGATCTTTGGGAAGAAGCTGGCGGTGGTGCCCATCCTGCGGGCCGGCCTGGGCATGGTGGAGGGGATCCTGACCCTGGTGCCTTCGGCCAAGGTGGGACATATCGGACTCTACCGGGAGCCGGATACCCATGAGCCCACCGAATATTACTGCAAGCTGCCGGACTCCATTGACGAAAGACTGGTGACGGTGGTGGATCCCATGCTGGCCACGGGAGGATCCGCTTCCGCGGCCATCCGGTTCATCAAGGAGCGGGGCGGGAAGAAGATCAAATTCCTCTGCATCATCGCGGCGCCGGAGGGACTGGAGAGGCTTCATAACGACCATCCGGACGTACAGATCTATTGCGGCCAGCTGGACCGGGAGCTGGATAAAAACGCCTATATCCTCCCCGGCCTGGGAGATGCGGGAGACCGGATCTTCGGGACCAGGTAGGAGGCGGGAGATGTTTGGAGAGTGCCACGGCCATATCTTCATGAACGGCAGGAATTATAAGGAAGCGGTGGAGCGCCATAAAAACGGTGTGGACCGGAAGCTGGTGGAAGACTGTCTGGAGCAGTACCGGAAAGCCGGGATCACCTTTATCCGGGAGGGAGGAGACCGGTACGGGGTCTCCTCTTACGCGGCCAGGATCGCCGCGGATCACGGGATCGACTACCGTTCCCCCGTCTTCGCCATCCACAAAAAGGGGCATTACGGAGGGATCGTAGGCATGGAGTACGAGACTCTTCCCCAGTTCGCGGAGCTGGTGAAGAAGGCGGCGGGACAGGGAGCGGATTTTATCAAGCTCATGTTTGCGGGCCTTCTGGACTTTGACGCGTACGGGCAGGTCACCGGGACGGCCCTGGAGTTTTCTGAGATGAAGGAATTGGTCCATATCTGTCACGAGGAAGGGTTCTCGGTGATGGTCCATGTCAACGGGGCGGAGGCGGTCAGGAACACTGTCCTAAGCGGCGCCGACAGCATCGAGCACGGCGGCTATATGACCGGCGGGGAGCTGGAGCTTCTGGCCCGTACCGGCACCATCTGGGTGCCCACGGTGTCTCCCGTGGGGAATCTCCGGGGGACGGGGAGATTTGACGAAGCCTCGGTGGAGGCCATCACCGCCATGCAGATCTCCAATGTGAGAAAAGCCCTGGCCCTGGGGGTCAACGTGGCTCTGGGCAGCGACGCGGGGGCAGTCTTGGTGCCCCACTGTACAGGGCTTTCGGACGAATACGGATATATGCTGGAAGCGGCCGGCGGAAACAGAAAATTGCTGGACAGCGTGCTGTCCCGCTCAGAAGCGCTCATCAAAGAGCGGTTCCGGCGCCATTAGCCCGGAAAGACGGCACAGAAAGGAAACGAACGTGGAAAATCAGGACAGATTTAAAGAGGCTTTGGGAACGCTCCTGGCAAAGGCCGGGGAAGAGGGAAACCGTCTTACGGAGTCCCAGATCCGGGACTGCTTCGGGGAGTGGGAGCTTTCGGAAGAACAGTGGAAGCTGATCTACAGCTATCTGGATTTGAATAAAGTGATCGTGGCCGGACATAACGGCGACCGGGAGAGCCTTTCCTATCTGAAGGGAGGGGAAGCGCCCGGCAGGGAGAAGGCTCCCTTGACCGGGGAGGATTCCCGCTGCTATCAGATGTATCTGGAAGAGATCCGGGAACTTGGAAAGATCCGCAGAGAGGAGCTGGAGGTTCTGGCCCTGAAAGCCGCGGAGGGCGATCGGGAAGCCAGGAACCGGCTGGCGGAAGGGTATCTCGGACGGGTGGTGGAGCTGGCCAGGGAGTATGCCGGACGCGGCGTCCTGCTGGCCGATCTGGTCCAGGAGGGGAATATGGCGCTCCTGACGGCCATGGATACTTTCGCATCGGGAGATTTCGGCGTCCATATCACCAGGGAGATCTGCACGGCCATGGACGCGGCCATCGCAGAGCAGACCGGACAGGATGACACGGGAAGCTATCTGGCAGCCCAGGCCAACGCCATGATGAAGGCCACGGAGGAGCTGGTGGAGGAGTTGGGCCGGGAGGCCACCCTGGCGGAGGTGGCGGCCAGGATGAACCTGAGCGAGGATATGGCCAGGGACATCATGAAGATCTCCATGGATGCGCTGTCCCTGGTGGACGCCAACGGAGGCGGAGAGGTCTTCGGCCATTCCGGTGAGGAAGACCATGATTGCGGCCACAGCCACTGACGGGAGCCTTCCGCCATGGGAAGGCGGAGCCGGTAAGCGGCGCTGCCCCGGAAATTGACTTTCCGCGGAAAATGAAATATGATAGATAAAAGCTTTTGCGTATAAATAATCCAAACAGGCATGGAGGTACCTATGAGCGTAAAACGTATTTATGTGGAGAAGAAGCGCCCCTTCGCGGTGCAGGCGAAGGAGCTTAAGGAGGAGATCGGAAGCTACCTGGGGATCACGGGAGCGGAGGACGTGCGGGTCCTGATCCGGTATGATATTGAAAATCTCTCGGAGGAGACTTACGAGAAGTCCAAAGGGACCATCTTTTCCGAGCCCCCGGTGGACATCCTCTACGAAGGGGATTTTGAGAGAGCGCCGGAAGATCTGGTGTTTTCCGTGGAGTATCTTCCCGGTCAGTTCGACCAGAGGGCGGATTCCGCGGAGCAGTGCGTCAAGCTGCTGAAGGAGGATGAAGAGCCGGTCATCCGCAGCGCCACCACTTATGTGATCAAAGGTACCTTGAGCCAGGAGCAGAAGGAGGCGGTGAAGGCCCACTGCATAAACCCTGTGGACAGCAGGGAGGCTTCCGAGGAGGTCCCCGACACGCTGATCGCCAGATTCGAGGAGCCGGCCGACGTGAAGGTCATCGACGGCTTCTGCGGGATGGAGGAGGCCCGTCTTCAGGAGTTCTATGGCTCTCTGAACCTGGCCATGACGTTCAAGGATTTCCTCCATATCCAGAATTATTACAGGAACGAAGAGCACAGGGATCCCTCCATGACGGAGATCCGGGTGTTAGATACATACTGGTCCGACCACTGCCGTCACACCACCTTCCAGACGGAGTTAAAGAATGTGACCTTCGGTGAAGGGGACTATAAGGAGCCCATCGAGAAGGACTATGAGCGGTATATGGCCGACCGGGCAGAGATCTTCGGAGACAGGAAGGACAAGTTTGTCTGCCTCATGGATCTGGCCCTGATCGCCATGCGCAAGCTGAAGAAGGAAGGGAAGCTGGCCGACCAGGAAGAGTCCGATGAGATCAATGCCTGCAGCATCGTGGTGCCGGTGGAGATCGACGGGAAGACGGAAGAGTGGCTGGTGAACTTCAAAAATGAGACCCATAACCATCCGACGGAGATCGAGCCCTTCGGCGGCGCGGCCACCTGTCTGGGCGGCGCCATCCGGGATCCGCTGTCGGGACGTACTTATGTATATCAGGCCATGAGGGTCACCGGAGCGGCGGATCCCACCGTTCCGGTATCCCAGACCATGAAGGGGAAGCTTCCCCAGAAGAAGCTGGTGCGGGGAGCGGCCCACGGCTACAGCTCCTACGGCAACCAGATCGGTCTGGCCACAGGATATGTAAAGGAGATCTATCATCCCAACTACGCAGCCAAGAGGATGGAGATCGGAGCCGTCATGGGCGCGGCGCCCAGGCGCGCGGTGATCCGGGAGACTTCCGATCCCGGCGATGTGATCATCCTTTTGGGCGGCCGGACAGGCCGGGATGGCTGCGGCGGCGCCACCGGTTCTTCCAAGGTCCATACGGAGAAGTCCATCGAGACCTGCGGAGCCGAGGTCCAGAAGGGAAATGCGCCCACAGAGCGGAAGATTCAGAGGCTGTTCCGCCGGGAGGAAGTCTCCCGCCTCATCAAGAAGTGCAACGACTTCGGAGCCGGCGGCGTATCGGTGGCCATCGGCGAGCTGGCGGACGGGCTCATGATCGACCTGGACAAGGTGCCCAAGAAATACGCTGGCCTGGACGGGACGGAGATCGCCATTTCCGAATCCCAGGAGCGTATGGCCGTAGTGGTGGATCCCAAGGACGCGGAGCAGTTCCTGGCCTATGCGGCGCAGGAGAATCTGGAAGCGGTCCCCGTCGCCGTGGTGACGGAGGAGCCCAGACTCCGGATGACCTGGAGAGGAAAGACCATCGTGGATCTGAGCCGCGCGTTCTTGGATACCAACGGCGCCCATCAGGAGACGGATGTGGCGGTGAAGATCCCCATGCGGGAAGGAAACCTCTTTGACAAGAAGGAGATCCGGGATGTAAAGGCAGCCTGGACGGATACTCTCAAGGATCTGAACGTCTGCTCCCAGAAGGGACTGGTGGAGATGTTCGACAGCTCCATCGGAGCAGGCTCCGTCTATATGCCTTACGGTGGAAAATACCAGACTACGGAGACCCAGGCCATGGTGGCCAAGCTTCCGGTCCCGGAGGGAAAGACGGACACCGTGACCATGATGAGCTACGGCTTCGATCCGTACCTGTCCTCCTGGAGCCCTTATCACGGAGCCATTTACGCGGTGGTGTCCTCCGTGGCCAAGATCGTGGCGGCAGGCGGAGATTTCTCCAAGATCCGGTTCACGTTCCAGGAGTACTTTGAGAGGATGACGGAGGATCCCTCCAGATGGGGCGTGCCCTTCTCGGCCCTGCTGGGAGCGTATGACGCGCAGATGGGCTTCGGCCTTCCTTCCATCGGAGGCAAGGACAGCATGTCCGGTTCCTTCAATGAGATGGATGTGCCTCCGACCCTGGTCTCCTTCGCGGTGGACGTGGCCAGCGACAAGACGGTCATCACGCCGGAGCTCAAGAAAGCCGGCAATAAGCTGGTGCTCTTCACCATCGACCGGGATGCCTATGACGTGCCGGTATACGCCCAGGTCATGGACCAGTACGGGAAATTCTTCGAGGATGTGAAGGCGGGAAGGATCGTGTCCGCCTACGCGGTGGAGCGCCACGGCGTCGCCGAGGCCGTCAGCAAGATGGCCTTCGGCAACAGGATGGGCGTGAGGATCGAGCACAGCGTGGCCCCCGAGGATCTTTTCGCGGCGGGCTGGGGCAACCTGGTGGCGGAAGTGCCGGACGGACAGGTGGGGAACTTGTCGGGCCGCTATACGGTCGTCGGTCAGGTGACCGGTACGGGATCCATTGAATACCGGGATATGGAGCTGTCTCTGGAAGAGGCCCAGAAGACCTGGGAAGCGCCTCTTGAGAAGGTATTCCCCACTGTTTCCGGCGTGGAGCAGGTCCCTGTCCGGGACAGCCTCCACAAAGAGAGCAGCGTCTATGTGTGCAGGCACCAGGTGGCAAGGCCTACGGTCTTCATCCCTGTCTTCCCCGGCACCAACTGCGAGTATGACAGCGAGAAGGCGTTCCGCAGAGCCGGAGCCGATGTGATCACCAAAGTCTTTAAGAACCTGACGGCAGAGGATATCCGGGAGTCGGTGGAGGTCTTTGAGAAGGCCATCGCCAAGGCTCAGATCATCATGTTCCCCGGCGGCTTCTCCGCGGGCGACGAGCCGGAAGGCTCCGCCAAGTTCTTTGCCACGGTGTTCCGCAACCAGAGGATGAAGGAAGCCGTGGAAAAGCTCCTGAAGGAGAGGGACGGCCTGATGCTGGGGATCTGCAACGGTTTCCAGGCCCTCATCAAGCTGGGACTGGTGCCCTACGGCGAGATCCGGGAGCAGACGCCGGATTCTCCTACCCTGACTTACAATACCATCGGCCGCCATGTGTCCAAGATGGTCTATACCAAGGTGGTTTCCGACAAGTCGCCCTGGCTCAGAAAGGCGCAGCTGGGCGGTGTCTACTGTACGCCCGCATCCCACGGCGAGGGCCGGTTCGTGGCGGACGAGGCATGGATCCGGAAGCTCTTTGAGAACGGCCAGGTGGCTACTCAGTATGTGGACGGCTCCGGAAACCCCACCATGGATGAAGCGTGGAACCCCAATGGTTCCTATCAGGCCATCGAAGGCATCACCAGCCCCGACGGCAGGGTCTACGGAAAGATGGCCCATATCGAGCGGCGCGGAGAGTCGGTGGCCGTCAATATCTACGGCGAGCAGGACATCCAGGTCTTTGAGTCCGGCGTGGAGTATTTCAGATAAAGAAGGCACGAAACAGAAAGATCCCGCCGGCGGGCGGCAGAAGGAGAGAAGCATGGAATGGAAGCGTATAAGACATCACTGATCAGCAGCCGCCGGTATCTGGGAAATAAATATAAGCTGCTTCCCTTCATTACACGGGTCGTGGAGGAGGAGTGTCCGGATTTCCATGTCTTTGCGGATATTTTCGCGGGCACGGGAGCCGTGTCCTCCGCCTTTACGGACCATGTGCTGGTGACCAATGACCTGATGTACAGCAATTACATCTGCAACTTTGCCTGGTTTGGAGCGGAGACATACGACAGGCAGAAGGTCATCGACTATGTGGTGAAGTATAATCAAGTATCGGACTGCGGCGAGAATTACATGACCAGGAATTTTGCCGATACGTATTTCAGCAAGGAAGTCTGCGGAAAGATCGGCTATATCCGGGAGGATATAGAGGAATCCTACCGGGACGGGAGGCTGAGCGGCAGGGAGAGAGCGCTTCTGATCGCCTCCCTGCTCTATGCCATGGATAAGATCGCGGCCACCTGCGGCCATTATGACGCCTACCGGAAGGGCGCCAGCTTTGACGCGCCCCTGGAACTGGGGGTGCCCCAGGCCAATATCCGGAACAATCCGGAGAACAGGTGCTTCAACGAGGACGCCAACGAGCTGGTGAAGCGGCTCCGGGCAGGGCTGGTCTATATCGATCCGCCCTACAATTCCAGGCAGTACTGCGACGCCTATCATCTGCTGGAAAACGTGGCCCGCTGGGAAAAGCCGGAGGTCTTCGGCGTCGCGAAAAAGATGGACAGGAGCGGCATGAAGAGCCGTTACTGCACGACGGCCGCCACGGAGGCCTTCGAGTCGCTGATCGGCGACATAAAGGCCAGATATATCCTGCTGTCCTACAACAATATGGCGGAGAAGGGCAACGACCGCTCCAACGCCAAGATCTCCGACGAGAGCATCCTGAGGATCCTGGGCAGGAAAGGCACAGTCAAGGTATTTGAAGAAAGCTACCGGGCGTTCTCCGCCGGGAAGTCGGACATAAGCGAAAACGCGGAGCGGCTCTTTCTCTGTACCTGTTTTGATGAGGTGTAGAAGATGATACAGTCACCGCTCAATTATACCGGCGGGAAATATAAGCTTCTGCCGCAGCTTCTCCCGCTGTTTCCGAAAGATACGGACGTGTTCGTGGACCTGTTCTGCGGAGGCTGCAATGTGGGGATCAACGTAGCGGCCAGGCGGGTGGTGTACAACGATTCCAATTCCAGGCTGTGCCGCCTCTACCGCACGTTCCGGGAGCTGGGAAAGGAAAAGGTCCTGGACGGCATCTACGGGATCATCGAGGAATACGGCCTGTCCCTGGTGAGCCGGTACGGCTACGGCTACTACGGCTGCGACAGCGGCAGAGGCCTGGCTTCCTATAACCGGGAGGGGTTTCTGAGGCTCCGGGCCGACTACAACCGGGGGCAGGGAGAGGAAGCCTTCCGGGACGTGATGCTCTATGTGCTGATCGTATATTCTTTCAACAACCAGATCCGCTTTAACCGGGAAGGAGAGTACAACCTTCCGGTGGGAAAGCGGGATTTCAACAGACGGATGGAGCAGAAACTGATCCGGTTCATAGACCGGCTGAGGGAGCAGGACTGCTCCTTTTCCTGTCTGGATTTCCGGGACTTTGACGTATCGGGTCTTACGTCCCGGGATTTTGTCTATGCGGATCCGCCGTATCTGATCACCTGCGCCACCTACAATGAACAGGGCGGCTGGAATGAGACGGCGGAGCGGGAGCTTTTGGCGTTTTTGGACGGACTGACGTCCAGGGGCGTCCCCTTTGCCCTGTCCAATGTGCTGCGCAGCAAGGGCAGGGAAAACGGGATCCTGCTGGGATGGCTTGCGGAAAACGCGGACAGGTACCGATGCCTCCCCCTTGACTACAGCTACGCCAATTCCAATTACCAGACAAAGGACCGGGTGTCCGCCAGTGAGGAAGTCTTGATCGTCAATTACGGAGGGCAGGTGGGATATGGAGGTCAGAAAGGACCAGATCTTTAATCTTTGGAACACCAACGGCAGAAGATCGGATGTGCCGGACGCGCTCCGGATCTATCTGGAGATCCTCTGCGAGATCCGGGAAGAATATCCGGGGGAGACCTGGGCCTCCTATCCGGCCAGCACTGCGGAATTCTTATTTTACCGGAAGGCCGTCGAGCGGTCGCCCGGCGTCTTCAAGAGACATCCCCAGTACGACGCTTTCCTGGAACGGCTGGGAAAGGATTACGGCAGATTTCTCTCCAGGGACAGAGAGTGGATGGCCGGAGGCCTTTCGGCCAGGGACCGGGCAGTCCTGGACGGAGCCATCGAGGCCCGCGCCAGGCATTATACCAGCAATCTGGTGAAGATCGGATTTGCCGACAAGCAGCGCAGGATCTCCGAGGCAGGTTTTTCTTATCTGAAGAACAGGACGGAGCGGGATCCCCTTGAGAGCCTCCTTCCCATCGACAACATCAATCTGATCCTGTTTCGCCAGATGATGAAGCTGAAGGTGTTTTCCGGGCCGGATGAAAAGGGACGAAGGAGCTATTACTCGCCCTTTTTCATGGCGGTGTACCTCCTGCTGTATCAGGAAAAGCTGGAAAAGACTGCTTTTATGACCATCGTCCAGGGGATGACGCCTTATCTGACGGAGGAAGAGAAAAAACGGGCCCTCTCCGGCGGGAAAGAGCTGGAGCGGGAGATCTGGAATGTGGAGATCCCCGTACCGCAGCCGTTTTTGGAGTCCGGGCCGGTTTCGGAGGCTGTTTTTGGCGCGTATATCAAGAACAGGAAGAGCAGCAAGGTGGAAGCGGTCTACTATGAGTTTTACCGGCTTTTGCGAAAGCTTCGGCAGGAGAGGAGCCGGGAGAGCTACGGGAAGCTGGCGGAGCTCATGGCGGAAAACCGGGACAAGCTGCAGAAGGCATTCGGATACGGGCGGGAGATCTTTGATATGGGACGCGGCGCCGGATATACTCTGGAGCAGTTTCTGGAAAAAAACGGAAACCATCCGTTTTTGAGCTCCGGGGAGTTCAACCGGCGTTTTTACGAAGCGTATTTCCTGTCCGGCAGGGCCGACGACATACGGGAGTATTCCGATACGACGGAGCGGCTTTTGGGGGCTTCCGGCCTGTTCCGCTTCAGCGCCCTTCCGGAGCTTTCCTGCGGGGAAGTGCTGGTTCAGATCTTTGACAGAGAGCTGCTGTCTTCCAGGATCTTCGGCGCGATGGACCGGGAGGAATATGAAGCGTATGAGGAGGCGGAGGGCTGTTTCTTCCGGGCGGACAGGAGCATGGCGCAGATCCTGGGCTTCGACGGCGCGCAGGTCCGGGATCGGATGGAGAAGATCCGTCTGGCCCTGGGAGAAGAGACCTCCCTGGGGATCCGGGAGAAGCTCCACTCCAGGAGCAGCGAGGCGTTCCGGGCCCATGTGGAGAGCAAGTATCCCAGGGAGAAGATCATGGAGCTTCTGCCGCTGTTCTCCGACAGGAAGAACGATCCCAGGATACAGAGGGAGGTCCACGATATGGCTTCGGTGCCCACCATCTACGAGTATGTGACGGGCATCGCCTGGTATTATCTCTCAGGCCGGGATTTTGACTTGTACGAGAGCCTGAACCTGACGCTGAACGCGGATTTTGAGCCGGTGATCCACGCGGGAGGCGGAGACGGAGATATCGTGATCCATTACGGGGAAGCCGTGGTCATGCTGGAAGTGACGCTGATGAACAAGCAGGCCCAGAGACGGGGAGAGTGGGAGCCGGTGCTGCGCCATTCCCTGAATCTGAAGGCGGCGGCCGGAGGCAGGGAGACCATGACGTTTTTCATCGCGGACCAGCTGGATTACAATACAGTCAATATCTGGCGGGCCGTGGCGGCGGCCTCCCTGGAATCCACCAACACCCATAAGAAGGTGGACGGCGTCTCCATCATGCCCCTTACCAACGGGGACATCCTGGAATTTCTCAGGAAGCGGGTGCCCCGGGAGCGCATCATGGAGGAGGTCCGCAGATCCTTCGCGGGCGTGCCCAGGATCACGGATACCAGGTGGCGGGAGGAGATCCTGGATAACCTGTAAAAAGACCCTGCTTTCGGGTCCGTTCCGAAAGCAGGGTTCTTTTTTACTCTATAGGAAACTTCGTTTCCGTAGAGAAAAAACACTCCGTGGGATGCGCACTCGCGCGAAGAGGAAACTAAAGCGACCGCACTCGGCGCGAGAGTTCCGCAAGCGGAACTCTTT
>CAJFUL010000072.1 GCA_904420245.1 Candidatus Paralachnospira avium | reverse complement strand
GCCTCCTTTGCCACCAGCTGTCCCACTCTGGTGACCTTGAAGGCCGTCTTCTTGATGGTCTCGCAGAGGGTCTCAAAATCGGCGCCCCGCACCTTTTCCAACGCCGTCTTCACCACACCGGGGCCGCTGACGCCCACATTGATCACCGTATCCGCCTCCGTGACTCCGTGGAAGGCTCCGGCCATGAAGGGATTGTCGTCGGGCGCGTTGCAGAACACCACCAGTTTCGCGCACCCCAAAGAATCCCTGTCCCCCGTGGCCTCCGCCGTCTCCTTGATGATCTGTCCCATGAGCCGCACCGCATCCATATTGATGCCGGTCTTGGTGGAACCCACATTGACCGAGCTGCACACCCGGTCCGTGAAGGAGAGCGCCTCCGGGATGGAGCGGATCAAAAGCTCCTCCGCCGGAGTCATGCCCTTGCTGACCAGGGCGGAATATCCGCCGATGAAGTTCACTTTCACCTCCTTGGCCGCCCGGTCCAGCACCTTCGCCAGGCGGACAAAGTCGCCGCTGCTTTTGCAAGCCGCGCTTCCCACCAGGGCAATGGGCGTCACGGAGATCCTCTTGTTCACAATGGGGATCCCATATTTCACCTCGATCTCCCGGCCTGCCTCCACCAGTCCCCTGGCGCAGCCGGTGATCTTTTTATAGATCTTTTCTTCCAAAGCCTCCAAGTCTGAATCCATGCAGTCCAGCAGGCTGATGCCCATGGTGATGGTGCGGACATCCAGCTTTTCCTGCTCGATCATCTTGTTGGTCTCATCCACTTCAATTCGATTGATCATAGCCGTTCCTTTCTGTTTTCCCATTCCGTCCCAGGGCTCTGAGCCCTGCTCCTCCTAGTATAAACGATTGGAAAAACAATGTAAACACCCATTCCACCCGTGCCGCCTGCCGTTTATCCTGCTGGTCATACAAATGATAAAGCGGCCCAAGCAGCAGGACCATGTCATACTGTTCATCCGGAAACGCCGAAAGATCCAGAGCATTTCCCTGTGAAATGGAAATACGCTCGCCTGCCAGCGTGTATAAGAAAACGGCGCAGTTCCAACTTGCGCCGTTTTGAAAACCAATATGCCCCGCGGGGTTTTTCGTCAGATCCTGTGCATACTGTTGAAAATATCCTCATGCTGGCACCGGATCTTGACGCCGATCTCATCGCCGATCTGATCCAGCTCCTCCACCATATCTCCAAAGGGCTTCGCCGACTGGCTCGCGTCCACGATCATCATCATATTGAAATATCCCTGGAGGATCGTCTGGGAAATATCCTCGATGTTGATCCGGTTCTTGGCCAGATACGTGCAGACCTTGGCAATGATCCCCACGGTATCCTTTCCCACCACTGTAATAATCGTTTTTTTCATTTCTGTCTCCTTATTCCTGTATGCTCAAACTTAGATGTGGATGACCTCGGACATCTGGCTCCTGTCCGCCACCGCGATGTCAAAGTCACTGCCCCGATAGGCGTTTTCTCCCATGGTCACTTCCAGGCGCACCGTCTCATAGGCCAGGTCCGCGTAGTTATTCTCCTTGGACAGATGGCCCAGGAGCGCTTTCTTGAAACGGTCGTGGAGGATGTCTCCCAAAAGCCTGCCCGCCGAGTCGTTGGACAGATGGCCTCTGTTCCCCATGATCCTCTGCTTCAGATAATAGGGATACGGGCCGGCCTCCAGCATATGTACGTCATGATTGGCCTCCAGGAGGATGGCATCCAGCCCCAGCAGATGCCCCACTGTATACTGGCTGTAATTGCCCAGATCCGTCACCACCGCCGCCGAGGCCCCATCGGAATCCACCCGGTACGCGCAGGGATTCGCCGCATCGTGGTCGATGGAAAAGGGAGAGATCCGCATATCTCCGATGGAAAAAGGTTCATCGGGCACCACTTCCCGGTAGAGCCCGTCTGGAAGCTCTCCCAGACTCCGGATCCGGCAGATCTCGCCAAAAGTCTCCCTGGTGGTATAGATGGGGATCTCATTTCTCCTGGAAAAGACTCCCAGGCCGCTGACATGGTCGGAATGTTCATGGGTGATCAGGATACCGGAAAGTTCCGACGGCCGTATGCCCAGCTCTGAAAGACTTTTTTCTATGCGCCTGGCGGAAATCCCCGCATCCACCAGCAGATGGGTGTTCTCCGTACCGATATATACACAGTTTCCGCTGCTGCCGCTGGCTATGCTGGCAAATCGCATATTGTCCATTCCTTTCTGTTCTCATCCGGTTTATTTTATCACAGGGAAAGACTTCTTGCAATCTGCTCTTTCAATTCTTTCAGATCCCCGTCATTGTCCAGGATCCTGTCGGCAGCCGCCGAAAGCTCTTCCTGGTCTTTCTGATTTTTCATCACCGCCTCGCAGCGCTCCCTGGTATATCCCCGGCTCTCCATCAGACGCCGGATCCTCACCTCTCTGTCTGCCCGGACATACCAGATCTCGCTGCACACCTCCCGGTACCCGGCCTCCAGGAGGATGGCCGATTCCAGGACCGCCAGGGAACGCCCCTCTGCCCGGAAAGCGGAAAGCCCCCGCTCCACCTCTCTCCGGACTGCCGGATGGACAATGGCGTTCAAAGCGCCCAGAGCCTCCTCATCCCGGAACACCTTCTCCGCCAGCCGTTTCCGGTCCAGCCGTCCGTCCCGGAGCAGGAAGTCCTTGCCGAATTCCCGGACCACAGCGTCAAAGCAGGCCTCCCCCGGCTCCATGAGCCTGCGGCCCAGGGCATCCATCTCCAGGATCCCCGCTCCGTATTCTGTCCTCAAAATCTCCAGCACCGTGCTTTTGCCGGAACCGACTCCTCCCGTCACTCCAATGATCCTCATACTGTTCTCCTATTTCGTCTCAAACCAGCTCTTTCCCACGTTCATATCCACTTCCAGAGGGACCGAAAGACTGGCGGCCCCGTCCATCTCTTCCCGCAGGATGGTCTTGACCTGCTCCACCTCGTCGGGAGCCGTTTCCACCAAAAGCTCATCGTGGATCTGGAGGATCAGTCTGGACCGCAGTCCCTCCCGGCGCAGCCGCCGGTCCACTTCCACCATGGCGATCTTCATGATGTCGGCGGCCGTTCCCTGGATGGGGCTGTTCATGGCCACCCGTTCTCCGAAATTCCGCTGCATGAAATTGGAAGAAGAGATCTCCGGCACCGGCCTGCGGCGGCCGTACATGGTGGATACATACCCCTGTTCTTTGG
This sequence comes from Candidatus Paralachnospira avium, assembly GCA_904420245.1. Classification (GTDB taxonomy): domain Bacteria; phylum Bacillota; class Clostridia; order Lachnospirales; family Lachnospiraceae; genus Lientehia; species Lientehia avium. The sequence continues at coordinate 6,428 of CAJFUL010000072.1, read as the reverse complement.
CCGAAGCCACCAGTCCGTCCAAAAAGGCCTTGACTCCCGGGTAAGTTTCAAAATACTGGTTGATGTAATCCAGCGCCTCCTTCCGGCTGATGCTGAGATCCTCGCTGAGGCCGAAGGCACTGATGCCATATACGATCCCGAAGTTGACCGCCTTGGCATTGCGCCGCTCCTCCGCCGTCACCTCCTCAAAGGGGATATGGAATACCTGGGAGGCGGTGATGCGGTGGATGTCCTGGGCCTCGTGATACGCCGCGATGAGCCTCCTGTCGCCGGACATATGGGCCAGGACACGCAGCTCGATCTGGGAATAGTCCGCATCCACAAACACATATCCGTCCTCCGGCACAAACACCTTCCGGATCTCCCGCCCCAGTTCCATCCGAACCGGGATATTCTGTAGGTTCGGCTCCGTGCTGCTGATGCGGCCCGTGGCGGTGATGGTCTGGTTGAACTTTCCATGGATCCTGCCGTCCCCGCCGATATAAGCGGCCAGGCCGTCGGCATAAGTGGATTTGAGCTTCGCCAGCTGCCGGTACTCCAGGATCTTGGATACCAGCGGATGCTCCGGCGCCAGCTTCTCCAGGATATCCGCCGAAGTGGAATAGCCGGTCTTGGTCTTTTTTCCATAGGGAAGCTTCAGCTTCTCGAAGAGGATGACTCCCAGCTGTTTCGGAGAATTGATATTGAATACCTCCCCTGAAAGTCCGTATATCTCCTGTTCCAGCACGGCAATCTGTTCGCCCAGTTTCCTTCCGTACTCTTCCAGCGCTTCCCGCTGCACACGGATACCGGCCTCCTCCATATGAAAAAGGCTGTAGATCAGAGGCATCTCAATATCCAGAAAAAGCCTCTCCATGCCTGTCTGCCGCAGCTTTTCCAGGAGAATGGGGCCTGCCTTCCAGGCCGTATAAGCCATATAGCCGCCGCAGGCCAAAACCGCTTCCGTTTTCTCGGAAAAAGCCTCTTTGTAGGAACTCTTTCCCAGAAGATCCTCCCTGGACGGGAAGGTCATGGCCAGATGTTCCCTGGCCAGTCCATCGTAGACATAGCCGCTCTTCAGCGGATTCAGCAGGTATCCGGCCACCCCCGCGTCGCAGAGCCCGTCCGTCTCCCCGATCCTGAGGGCCGGGAGCATTTCCTTCAGATCCAGGGTCCAGGAAGGCTTTCCTCTCATGGCCACGGCTCTGGCCGCCTCCTCCAGATCCTGTCCGGACAGCTCTTCCCCGGCTTTCATGACGTAGACATCGTCCTCCCCGAAGGCCAGAGCCAGCCCTGCCGTCTCCCCGCTGTCTGAAAGGAGCTGGAATCCTGCCAGCTGTGCCGAAAGCGCCTCGGCCAGGACGGCATCCGCCTCTTTTTTCTCTTCAATGAGGCGGAAATCCTGTTTTGCCTGACTCTCCATCTGCCCCGCCGACGGGAACCGGTTCAGGATGCTCTTAAGCTCCAGACGCTTTAAGATCTCATAGGCCTCCGGCGTAAACAGATCTCCCAGCCTGGCCTCTTCCAGAGAAAACTCCACCGGACAGTCCCGGTCGATCCTGGCCAGAGTCTTCGACAGCTGAGCAAATTCCTTTCCCGAAGCCAGCGCTTTTTTGGCCCGCTCCGGCTTGATATGCTCCAGCTCCTCATAGACGGCTTCCAGACTGTGGTACTCCTGGATCAGTTTATAGGCCGTCTTCTCCCCGATCCCGGGGACGCCGGGAATATTGTCCGAAGAATCCCCCATCAACGCTTTTACGTCAATAAATTCGGAAGGCGTGACCCCCAGCTTTTCCCGCACATCCGCCTCATGATAATCCTCTACGAAAGTGGAGCCTCCCTTGGTCCTGGGAATCCGGATCTTGGTCCGGCCGCTGGCCAGCTGGAGCATATCCCGGTCGCCGGACACCAGTATCACGGAAAGCCCCTCTCTCTCGCACCTGGCAGACAAGGTCCCCAAAATATCGTCGGCCTCATAACCGGCCAGCTCCACCGACGGGATCCCCATGGCCGCAAGGACCTCCTTCAGCACCGGAACCTGTTCCGTGAGCTCTTCCGGCATCCCCTTCCTGGTGCCCTTGTACGCCTCATAGAGCTTGTGCCGGAAGGTGGGCGCCTTCACATCAAAGGCCACTGCCAGATATTGGGGCGCCTCCTCATCTAAAATCTTCATCATGATATTGAGAAACCCATAGACCGCGTTGGTATGGATCCCTTCAAAATTCGTCATGCCGGCATGGATCCCGTAAAAAGCCCTGCTTAAGATGCTGTATCCGTCAATCAATACGATCTTTTCCGCCATTTCAACTCTCCTAACCTCTATAAAATCCCTGCGTCAAAGAGGATCCTCGCCTCCAGCAGTACAGACAAAAGGATGCACCAGAAGGCCACCGTATAGATCACATACCGGAGGCCCTGGAAAAAATGGCGCCGCTTGACCTGAAGCTCCGACTGATAGAGCTCCTCCGCCAGAGCCCCGTCCAGATCGTTCAGCTCCTTGATGTCCTTTTCCTCATGATCCAGCTGCAAAAGCCCCAGATAGATGGTATAGTAGATATTCAGCTCTTCCCTGCATTCTTCACAGCTTTCGATGTGAGAGAGAAATTCCTCCAGCTCTTCCGGCGGTATATTCCCCTCGATATAATCCGAAATCCGGGACTGGACCTCCATACACCGGTTCATGCGATCCCTCCTTTTGTACACTTATCTGCTAGTATAACACGTCCGCCCCGGTTTTTACAGGGGTACGGACAGATTTGTGCACCTTTCCGGCATGCGCGGGTTCCAGAGAGAAACCGGCAGGATAAAAGCCGCCTTGAAAACTTCCTGTTCCCATGCGTTCAAACTTACGGTAAAATAGAGAAAAAACGAAATCTTACGGAGGAAACGTATATGGAATTCCGATATGCCGAGCGGAAGGATACGGCTCTGATCCTGCAGTTCATCCGAGAATTGGCGGATTACGAGAACATGCTGGACGAAGTGGCGGCGGATGAAGACACGCTGGAAACATGGATCTTTGACAAGCAGAAAGCCGAAGTGCTCTTTTTGCTGGAAAACGGCAAAGAAGCCGGCTTCGCTCTGTTCTTCCATAATTTCTCGACCTTCCTCGGACGGGCAGGGATCTATCTGGAGGATCTGTATGTGCGGCCGGAATACCGGGGCAGAGGCTATGGGAAAGCCCTTATGAAAAAGCTGGCGGCCATCACGGAGGAACGCGGCTACGGAAGGCTGGAGTGGTGGTGCCTCGACTGGAACAAGCCCAGCATCGGCTTCTATCTGTCGCTGGGAGCGGAACCCATGTCAGACTGGACCGTTTACCGGGTCGCCGGAGACGCTTTAAAAAAGCTGGCCCGGGAATGACTCCGCTTTTTCAAATGATCCTTCCCGCTTCTTAGAAAGCGCAGACGGCCGCAGACGGCAGATCTGCCCGGACTGGATATCCGGAATATGCGCCCGGATCTTCTCTTCCGGCCAATCCCACCATCGGATCTCCAAAAGGGCCTCTATGATGTCGTCCGGGAAGCGCCTGCGGATGGGCTTTGCCGGGATCCCTCCCACAATGGTATAGGGCGGCACATCCTTTGTCACGACGGCGCGGGCGCCGATGACCGCCCCATATCCGATGACCGTACCGGCCATGATGACTGCCCCATATCCGATCCAGACGTCATTGCCGATGACGATATCGCCCTTCTTGTCCCACGCGTCTGTTACGCTCCGGACGTCCAGTCCCCATTCCTCGTAAAAGATGGGAAAAGGATACGTGGACAGAGAGTCCCGCCTGTGATGGGCGCTGGTGAACAAAAATTTGGCTCCGCAGGCGATGGAACAGAACTTTCCGATCACCAGCCTGTCCTGATTCACCGGATAATGATACAATACGTTGTTTTTTTCAAACTGCCGCGGGTCGCCTGCAAAATCATTGTAGATGGTATAGTCCCCAACGAGGATACCGGGATCTTTGACAACCTGCTTCAGATAAACGGTCTCCCGGTCCCCGGAGCGGGGATAGAGTTTTTTGGGATCCATGGCTTCTCCTTTCTTAAGAAAACTCGTATTTTACGATCCGCGTAAAGTCCCCATCCTCCGCGCAATAGACGGCATGTTCCCCGGACGAGTAAACGAAGGAAACCCTGGTGGCCCAGGGCCCCTCCTGCCGGACGGCCCGGAGGATAAAAAAGGCATCCTCCACCGCAAACTGGTTCCCATAAGTGCGCAGGAGGCGATCCGCTCTTTCATAACGGTCATCTCCCGGCACCAGAAACGGGCGGGTGCTTTCCGGCGCGAGTACGGAATAGTTGGTCATCAGGGAATATCTTCCGGTATCCTCCCGCCAGCCCAGACCCGGCTCAACGAGCAGCGTACGGCCCTGCCTGTCGGACAGCACAGCCTGCATGGAGACATCCGGAGCATAGACGATCTTTCTTTCCCGCACCATGCGCAATGCATCGTCAAAACTGATCTTGGCCTGGATAAACTGCTCTGTCAGATCGGCGACGGTCATACAGTCTTCCCCTTCCTGATACGCCCCGGCCGGATTCCCGTGGACATACAGCAGCGTTCCGGCATTGCCGTTTTGATGGACCCCGTGATAGGAATGACGCACCCCATCGGGCCGCAGGATCCCGATATAAAAACGGTCCTTTTCCACCATCACCCGATGATCCCACACAGCGGGGTCAATGTCAAAATTGAACCCGGTGATGCTGTCGTCACCGCGGTAAACAAATCGAGTGCACATCTTTTTCCCTCCCTGTTCCGGATTTTTCTCTCTTATTGTAATGCGCCGCGCTTCCCCTTTCCATCCACCGTTCCATACAGAACCGATCTGTACACAGATAGAAAGAGTTCCTGTTTCGCAGGTCTCCGCCTGCGGCGGGCTGTTTGGCGACAGCGGCACTCGTTTAACAGCAGACAGAGCGAAGCAGAGGGCCGCATAAGCGGCAGGATGATCCTGCGCCGCGGCGCGGTCCCACGGAGTGTTTTTGTTCTATGGAAACGAAGTTTCCTATGGAGTAAAAAAACAGGGGCTGCGACATGGCAGCCCCTGCGGCTTATTTTGTATAAAGGATCTTCCGGACGGCATGCACGGACAGAAAGTACTCTTCAGCCAGAGAATCCACAGAGGCCCCGTTCCGGTATTCCTCTCTGATCCTGTCATTCCGCTTCTGCAGCTCTTCCCGATAGCCGGACGCCTCGCCCCAGCGTTTCTGCCGGGCCCGGTCAGTGGGAACATAGACATATCCCCCCTGGATATAGCGCTGCAGCTCCTTCACCAGTCCATCGGGCAGAAGATCTCTTGCATTGATGTATTTCATGCGGCTTCCTCCTTGAGATAGTCGTCAAGCAGCAAAGCCAGCATATCTGTCCTGCGGCAGTGTCACTCCATGCAAAGGCCGCAGCTCACTGGCTTTGCATGGAGCCCCGCTTCGTTGCGTTTTTTCATGATGATCCATCACCTCCATCCGGTTTTTCATCCATATACGTCGACAGGACCCGCAGAGAGCGGACTGCCTCCATACCGGATCCCCGGCACGATCTTCTTTCTGTCCGCTCCTCCTCTTTTTTCTGTTTTCAGCGGCCTTCCGCCGCCTCCCGGAGCATGGCAGCCAGATCTTCCGTAGGCTTAAACACAACCACAATCGCCTCTTCCAGATAATTCCCATCCTTGGAAATATACATACGAGCTGCGATGTCCTCGTCCGCCATGGGAAAAAAGGTATAGGTATTGGCCAGCAGCGCCGTCATGCCCCGGTCCCATTCAATGGTCCCACCATATCGGAACGTCACCTCCATGGTATCCTCCGGCTTTTCGTCCATAAACGCCAGCATGATCTTCAGAGGGAGACCGCTGTTCCGGTCCAGGGTAAAATTCTCCCAGCACCACTTTGTCTTTTCATAGATTTCCTCGTATTCATCCGCCCCTGGTTCCAATGTGCAGGTTTTCCCATTGTATTTGATCTCGATCACATCCGGCCTGCATAAAACGGCCGTATCATTCGTATAATCGCTTTTTCTGTCAAAATAGCAGAATATCCCGGCCGGCAGGATGACCACCAGAAAAACCGCCGCTGCGCCTCCCAGTATCCAAAAAACAATCCGCCATTTCCTTTTCTTTACGTCCACCTTCCTTCTTTTCTCCAAGCGCACGCCTGCATTAATAAGTAACAATTTCAATTTACGGACATTATTTTCCGATACTATATCTTATATTTTTATATTATCATATATATCTCATCCGTCAACCTATTTTTACACCATATTTCATATGCTTGTGTTGATGGAGCTTTGGAGATAAAAAGACCGCCTGGATCCGCAGATACGGTCAGACCCCGCCGAGCAGAAACACAACACCTATCCCGGCTACGATGGGGAGAAGCAAAAACAAAAGCTTGGACACTGCGCTCTGCTTCTTTTCTCCGCGAAAGACTCTGCGGGGATCTTTG
>CAJFUL010000071.1 GCA_904420245.1 Candidatus Paralachnospira avium | reverse complement strand
TGGCTGATGGGCATGAGCACCAGCCGGTTATCGGAAACCAGAGAAGAAGTTAAGGACGTGCTCTGGATCTCCGGAAGCAGATAGATCTGGTTTTGAGGATAATAATGATCGCTGTCTCCTTCAATCACGATCCCGTCCATGACCGTTACGCCGTAGTACTCCAGGACAGAGTTGAAATTGGGCATCTCCTCTCCTGTATAAAGGCTGGTGATAAAAGCGTTTCCGCCGTTTTGCAGATATTCCAGGAGCATCTGCGCCTCCTCCTGGGAAAGGTCCGTCTGAGGAGAATGGATGATGACCGCCGCCGCGTCCTCCGGCACGGAGCCTGCGCTGACCAGGTTCAGGGATTCCACCTCCAGATTCTCTTTCTCGATCTGATCTGTCAGCGTATCGCTCAGCTCACTTTCCCGGTGTCCCTCCAGTACATACAGCTTCGGAATATCCTCGCTGGACACATAGGAGATGGCGCTGGTGATCTGCCCTTCCCCGTCAAAAGCAGAGGCATAGGAGGAATAGTAGCTGTAGGAGTATTCATACAGATCGGAATAGGGGATCACCCGGCTCCTGTCTCCCATCTCCACGATGAGGCTCCCGGCGGACAGAGTCTCCGTCGTATAATTGGACGCAAACGTGGGATACTGGACCAGATCCCTTTCCTCCACATGGATATGGCTGGAGCTGCTTTCATACTGTTCCAGCAGGCTCTCTGTCATTCCGTCCGATGTCCCATCCTCCGTCAGCATATATATGGTGACATCCTCCGTAAGCCCGTTCAGGACTTCTCTGGACTGGTCAGAAAGAGTATAATACTGGTTCTCCGTCATATCTATGCTGGTCCATCCGGCCGGGAGCTCCGCCGCCGTCAGATTGACCACGATGACGATGGCCAGGACCGCCGCCGTCCAGCCCACGCTGTAGGAGCCATGGTGATAGCCCCACCGCCGCTTTTCAATGGACTGGACCGCGAAAAAGCAGCAGATCCCTATGACTGAAAGATAATAGAGCACACTGCTGATGTCAAAGATCCCATCCAGAAACGTATAAAAGGGCTCGCTGAAATCAAAGATTCCTATTACCTTCTGTATGCCTCCCGACAGGAGAGAGGAGTCCGCAAAATAGCAGACCGTCAGCGCCGCCGCCAGCACCACGAAGGCTCCCGCCATCACAATCCTGCTCTTTGTCATGGCGTAAAGGATCAGGCAAAGCAGCAGGATGAGCACCAGGACGGAAATATAGGTGGCAAAGGCCGTCCCGGAAATAAAATCGCCCACAGCCGACGACATATAGCACAAAAAGCTGACGCCAAAGGTGAGCACCGCCGCCAGTACGGGACTCTCCGTGAGGGACGAGATGAAAAGTCCCACCGCCAGATATGTGCAGCCCAGCAGGAAATATCCGAAAAGCGCCGTATAATCCGCCCGCAGAGGCACAGAGCCGAACATGGTCAGGATCAGCGGATAAAACGCGAGGATCACCATGGGGATCAAAAAGATAGTCACCAGCGCCAGATATTTTCCAAGAACGATCCTGGCAGGCGTCACCGGCGAGGTCAAAAGGAGCTGGTCCGTTTTCTGCCTCCGTTCTTCCGCCATGGTCTTCATGGTCAGGATGGGCGTCGTGATCAGAAAGATAAAGCAGACGCCGGAAAGGGTATAATCCATATAGGGATACCCGTAATTCAGATTGTAATTGGTAAAATAGATCCCCACCATCAAAAGATTGACGGCGATAAATACATAGCCCAGCATGGAAGTCAGATAGGACCGGACCTCCCGCTTATAGATCGCTGCCATTGCCTGCTACCTCCTCTTCCGGCGTCTCCGCTCCATCGTCTTCTTCGCCGTCTTTTTGCCCCTCCGTTTCTGTCTCCGGAACACTGCCGGACTCCCCGGAGGACTCCGTCCACCCTCCGACAGCCTCCTCATCGCTCTCTGTCAACTCCAGGAACACATCCTCCAGACTCATGCCGGTCAGTCTCATCTCCATGATGGGAAGCCCCGCATCCGCCATGGCCCAGAAAAGCCGCTCCCGGATATCCTTTTCCGGCTGAGCCGTCAGACTGACCTTCCACAGGCCGTCCTCCCCGGAAGGAAGCACTTCAAATTCCGATACCTCCTCCATGCCCTTAAGGACTCCTTCCACCTGGTCCGCCCCGCCCTTGACCGAAAGCGCCAGCTTCTGCTCTCCCGCCATGGCCCGGCTCAGGTTTTCCGGCGTATCGCTGGCCGCCAGCTTTCCTTTGGAGATGATCAGGATATGATCGCAGACGGCGCTGACCTCAGACAGGATGTGGGAGCTCAGGATCACGGTATGGTCCTTGCTCAGCTCCCGGATGAGGCTCCGGATCTCCGTCATCTGCTTGGGATCCAGTCCCACCGTCGGTTCATCCAGGATCAGGATCTCGGGGAATCCGATCAGGGCCTGGGCCAGTCCCACCCGCTGGCGGAAGCCCTTGGACAGGTTCTTGATGACCCTCTCCGAGACTTCGGAGATGCCCGTCATTTCCATGACCTGCCGCAGCATTTCCCTGCGTTCTCCCTTCTTGATCTGCTTTAAATCCTGCACAAACTTCAGATATTCCGTTACCGTCATATCCATATACAGAGGCGGCTGCTCCGGCAGATAACCGATACACCGTTTCGCCGCCTCCGGCTCCTTCAGGATGTCATGTCCATCCACCAGGACCGTCCCCTCCGTGGATGCGATGTATCCGGTGATGATGTTCATGGTCGTGGACTTTCCTGCGCCATTGGGCCCCAAAAATCCATAGATCTGTCCCTTTTCCACGGTAAAGCTCAGATGGTCCACCGCCACATGGTTCCCATACCGCTTCACAAGGTTCTTTACTTCTATCACGGCTGCTCCTCCTTTAGACATTTTCCTTTCTATTTTAATGCCAGTTTGTGCCCAATATGAAACCATTGTGTGAAAATTATGTGTACGTCCGCCGCAGTGCGCTCCCATAGAGCAAAAAAAGAAGCCCTCCACGGGCTTCATCTGGGCCAGAACACATATAAGAGCATTGGCATAAAGGCCGCCGGGATATAGTTGGCCACCTTGATCTTCGTCAGTTTCATCATATTCAATCCGATCATCACGATCAGGAGATTTCCCACGCAGGACATTTCCCGGATGACCGGATCTGTCAGATAGGGGGCGGCGGTACTGGCGATCAGCGTCAGCGTCCCCTCGTAGAGTAAGAGCGGCACCGCGGCGAAGGCCACTCCGATCCCCATGGAGGCCGCCATGACCACCGCCATGATCCCGTCTATCAGCGCCTTGGAAAACAGGATCCCGTGGTCGCCCGACAGTCCGCTCTCCATGGAGCCCACGATGGCCATGGCTCCCGTACACACCAGGACCGTACAGCTCACAAACCCTTCCGCCAGCTTCTGGCCGCCGCCTGTCTTTTTCTGTATCCGCTGTCCCAGCCGCTCCATCCTGCCGTCGAAGTCTATGCAGTGCCCCAGGATCCCTCCCAGGACCATGGACAGGATCGTCATGATGATCTCCTGTCCCTCCAGGGCCCCCTGGATCCCTATGAAGATCACGCAGATCCCCAGGCCCTGAGTCAGAAACTCCCCCAGCTCTCCGGAGATCCGCCGTTTCAGAAGAAGCCCCGCCAGGGCTCCCGCCGCCAGCGCTGCTCCATTTACCGCCGCTCCCGTAAGTATCATTGGTACACCATCCTGTCTTTTTCTCTGTTGTTTATTATAGCCTCTTTTACCGCCTTCTGTCCATCGCCTTGCAGAAGATCACCGCCGCCAGGGTGCTCACCGCCGTGGCGATGATGGCCGGTGCCACGATCCCGGCGGGATCGGCCGCCCCGTACTGGCTCCTGTAGGCGATCATATTGACGGGGATCAGCTGGAGCGAAGAAATATTCAGGATCAGAAACGTACACATCTCCCGGCTGGCGGTTCCCCTGGGCGCGGGGACCCTCTTTCCCGGAGAGATCCTGCCCCAGAGGCCCGCGCCGGATCTGCCCTGTTCCCGTCCCGCTCCCGTCTGCCCGGCCGTCTTCCGCCGCTCCTCCTCCAGCTCCTCCAGGCTCTTCATGGCCTTAAGCCCCGCCGGAGTGGCCGCCCAGCCCAGTCCCAGGATATTGGCCGTGATATTGGTGGAGATCTCATCCCTGGCTTTATGGCCCTTGGGTATGCCGGGAAACAGAAACTCCACAAAGGGGCGCAGGAGCCTGGTGATCTTCTCCACGAGTCCCGCCTTTTCCGCCACCTCCATGATCCCGCACCAAAAGGCCATGACCCCCGCCATGGTGATGCAGAGAGATACGGCGTCTCCCGCTCCGTTCAGGATCCCATCTGTAAGCGCCGCCGGATCTCCCGTCAGGATCCCGTAGACCACCCCGATCAGGATCATAGCTCCCCAGAGATGATTCAGCATGTCTCCACCATTTTTTTCTCTTTTTATTCCAGACTATGAAAAAGAGACGGAAATCATTCCGTCTCTTGGAAATCATTCCGTCTCTTCCCATCATGCCAGCAGATCCTCAAATACCTGGCGGACCGTCTCGATCTTATCCGCCATATAGGCTTTGGCCCCGCAGAAGATCAGCGCCTCCTCAAGATTTCCCTGCGCCGCATTGACCAGGGCCTCTGTGATGCAGTAAGGCGCCTTTGCCGGCGTGCAGCCTTCCAGGCAGGAAAAGCAGCGGGTGATGGGCTGTCTTTCCTTTTCCATCCGCCGCAGGAACGTATTCCGGATGGCTCTGCCCGGCATCCCCACCGGACTTTTGGTGATCACGATGTCCTCTTTCCCGGCATCCAGATACGCCTGCTTATACGCCATGGGCGCGTCGCACTCTTTCGTCGTCACGAACCTGGTGGCCGCCTGGATCGCCTGCACGCCCACCTCATCCAGATAATGGGCCGCATCCCGGCGGCTGAAGATGCCTCCCGCCGCGGCCACCGGGATCTCCCTCCCGTATTTTTCTCCGTAGCGGGCCGCCAGCTCCAGGATCTTCTTAAGCTCACCGTCAAAGGCTTCCCCGGCGCCGTCCCGCAGCTCTTCCTCATGGAAGCCAAGATGGCCGCCTGCCTCCGGCCCCTCGGCGATGACCAGATCCGGCACCTTTCCGTAGTGCTTATCCCAAAGCTTGAACACCACGGCCGCGGCCTTATAGGAAGACACCACCGGAGCGATCTTTGCGGAGGAGCCCTCCACCAGTCCGGGAAGCTCTGCCGGGATCCCGGCTCCGGAAACGATCAGATCCGCTCCGGCTGCCGCAGCCGCCTTCACATAGTCCTCATATCTTTTTGTGGCCACCATGATATTGCATCCGATGATGCCCTGGGGGGCGATGCGCCTGGCCTTTTCAAGCTCCTCCCCTATGCAGCGCAGGTTGGTCTCAATGGGATCTTTTTGAAACTCCGGATCCCGGAACCCGATCTGCGCCGTGGAGATCATTCCCACGCCGCCTTCCGCGGCCACGGCTCCCGCCAGACCCGAAAGACTGATCCCGACGCCCATCCCCCCCTGCAACAGCGGCCGTTCCGCCCGCAAATCTCCGATCATAAGAGGTCTGCGGGGGCGCTTCGGCCCGTGATTCTTTTCTTCCATGCTCTCTCTCCTACATCCGGCGGAACCGCCGGTACCGTCTTTCCGTCAGCTCCTCCGGCGTCATGGAGCCGTAAGTTTCCAGAAATTCTCCAAAGCCGCGGGCCAGCTTCCGGCAAAGCTCCCCGCAGTCCTTCCTGTCCGCCTGTCCGCCTTCCGGGATCACCCGCTCGATGATCCCCAGCTTTTTCAGATCCTCCGCCGTGATCTTCATGATCCCCGCGGCTTCGCTGGCCCTCCTGCTGTCCTTCCAGACTATGGAGGCGAAGCCCTCCGGCGACAGCACCGAATAGACCGCGTTCTCCAGCATCCATACTTCGTCTGCCACAGCCAGGGCCAGCGCGCCGCCGCTGCCGCCCTCGCCGATGACCACCGAGAGGAGAGGCGTCTTCAGACCGGAAAGCTCAAACAGATTTCTGGCGATGGCTTCCCCCTGTCCCCGTTCTTCTGCTTCCATACCGCAGAAAGCTCCAGGCGTATCCACAAAACAGAATACAGGCCTTCCAAACTTTTCCGCCTGCTTCATCAGACGCAGCGCCTTCCTGTATCCCTCCGGAGAAGGCATGGAAAAATTCCTCTCGATATTCTCCTTGGTATTTCTGCCCTTCTGCTGGGCGATGACCGTCACGGGACGGCCCCGGAAAGAAGCGATGCCTCCCACAACGGCCTTGTCGTCCCCGAATTCCCGGTCTCCGTGGAACTCCATGAAATCCTCAAAAATACCTTCTATATAGTCTAACCCGGTGGGCCTTCCCTTTTTCCGGGAAAGGGTCACCCGGTCCCAGGCGTCCGGCTTATCCGCCGCGTGTCCCGGGCGGGCCGCCGCCTCTTCCCCTATCTCTGTTACAGACTCCTCCGCGGCAGGCGAAACGCCGCTTCCCGCCCGGTGGAGCGCCAGGATCCTGGTCAGCGCCTCCTTGGACTCTTCCCTCCTGAGGATGGCGTCCACGAATCCATGCTCCAGCAGAAACTCCGCCGTCTGGAAACCTTCCGGCAGCTTCTGTCCGATGGTCTGTTCAATGACCCTGGGCCCGGCAAAACCGATGACCGCCTTCGGCTCCGCCAGGATGATGTCGCCCAGCATGGCGAAGCTGGCCGTCACCCCTCCCATGGTGGGCTCCGTCAGCACGGAAATATAGAGGAGTCCGGCCTCGCTGTGCCGCTTAAGGGCCGCCGCCGTCTTGGCCATCTGCATGAGGGATACGATGCCCTCCTGCATCCTGGCTCCTCCGGAACAGCAGAACAAGATCACCGGAAGTCTCTCCCTGGTGGCCCGTTCCACCGCCCTGGTGATCTTTTCCCCCCCGTTCTTCCCCATGCTCCCCATGATGAACCGGCCGTCCATGACGCCGATGACCGCCTCGAAGCCGCCGATGCTGGCTTTTCCCGTGATGACAGCCTCATCTAATCCTGTCTTTTCCCTGGTCTCCGAAAGCTTGCGGACATATCCGGAAAGCTTCAGGGGATTGGAAACGGGAAGGTCCTTATCCCACTCCTCGAAAGTCCCCTTATCGGTCACCAGCTCAATGCGCCTGTAGGCGTGCATCCGGAAATAGCCGCCGCACTTGGGACAGATATACGCCCCTGCCCGCACGTCCTCCGTATAGATGGGCGCGCCGCACTTGTTGCATTTGCGCCACATTCCCTCCGGCACTTCCGGCTGTCCGCTCTTCAGCTTGATATAAGAATTGGACGGAGTCCTCTTAAACATCTTTCTCATTTAAAATACCTTTCTATGAATCCGGTATCCACAGGGCCGGCCTCGAAGACCGGATGGGTAAAGATCCCGTACTGCTCTTCCAGGTTGGTCTCCACGCCTTCGATCCCCAGCTCGCCCAGGACGCTCTGCATCTTCTTCACGGCTTCCGTCCTGTCCTGTCCATGGACGATCAGCTTCATCAGCATCGCGTCATAGTTGGGCGGGATCCGACAGCCGTTGTATATGGCCGTATCCACCCGCACGCCGCAGCCGCCGGGCAGGAGGAGTCCCGTCACGGTCCCGGCCATCCTGGCGTTGATCCTGCACTCGATGGCATGGCCGGAAAGCCGGATGTCTTTCTGAGAAAACCGCAGGGGCTCTCCCCAGGCGATGCGGATCTGCTCCTTGATGAGATCCAGGCCGGTGACCATCTCCGTCACCGGATGCTCCACCTGGATCCTGGTATTCATCTCGATAAAATAAAACCGGTCTTCCCGGTCCACTAAAAATTCCACAGTCCCCGCATTGGTATAGCCTGCCGCCCTGGCCGCGCGGACTGCCGTCTCCCCCATTTTCTCCCGAAGTTCCCGGGAGATGGACGCGGACGGAGCCTCCTCGATCAGCTTCTGATGATTTCTCTGGACGGAGCAGTCCCGTTCTCCCAGATGGACCACATTTCCATGCTCGTCGGCCAGGATCTGAAACTCGATATGCCTGGGCTCCTGGATATACCGTTCGATATACATGGTGCCGTCGGAAAAGGCTTTCTGCGCCTCCCGTCTGGCGTTGAGGAAATTGACTTCAAACTCCTCCGGGGAAGCGGCTATCCTCATTCCCTTCCCGCCGCCGCCCAGGGCAGCCTTGATCATAACGGGATAACCGATCTTTTCCGCCAGCGCTTTTCCGTCTTCCACGGATGCCACCGGCTCATGACCGCCGGGCACCACCGGAACGCCTGCCTGCTCCATGGTGTTCCTGGCCTCCGCCTTGTTGCCCATCTTGGCGATCACCCGGCTGTCCGGACCGATGAATTTGATATGGCACAGCGCGCATAACTCCGCGAACCTGGCGTTTTCCGACAAAAAACCAAAGCCGGGATGGATGGCATCGGCCCCCATGGCCACCGCTGCCGACAGGATGCGCTCCATATTGAGATAACTTTCCTGGGACTTGGCCGGACCGATGCAGATGGCCTCGTCGGCCAGCATGGTGTGGAGAGCTTCGCTGTCGGCCTCCGAATATACGGCCACTGTCCGGATCCCCATTTCCCGGCAGGCCCGGATGATCCTCACGGCGATCTCGCCTCTGTTGGCAATCAAAATCTTCTCAAACATCCCGCACCTATCCTATCATAAAAGTCAGCTCGGCGGTCACGGCCACCTGGCCGTCCACAGAGGCCACGGCCTTTCCTACGCCCACCGGCCCTTTTCGCTTGATCAGTTCACATTCCAGCTTGAGTTTATCTCCCGGAACCACCTTTTTCCGGAATCTGGCGTTGTTGATGGCGCCGAAGTACGCCGTCTTTCCCCTGTTCTCTTCCAGGCTCAGGATCGCCACAGCTCCCACCTGAGCCAGGGCTTCCACGATCAGGACTCCCGGCATGACCGGCTCCTGGGGAAAATGTCCCCGGAAAAAATCCTCCCGGAAGGTAACGCATTTATATCCGCTGGCCCGGACTCCCGGCTCCAGCTCCTCGATGCAGTCCACCAGCAGAAACGGATGTCTGTGGGGAATGATCTCCTCTATCTCTTTGATCCCAAGCATCTTCAGCCCTCCCTGCGGATCCGGAACAGCGGCTGGCCGTATTCCACCACCTGCTCGTTTTCTACCAGGACCGCGTCGATGATCCCGTCATATTCGCACTCGATCTCATTCATCAGCTTCATGGCCTCGATGATCCCCAAGACCTGCCCCTTCTTCACCCGGTCTCCCAGATGGACAAAGGCTTCCGCCTCCTCCGAGGGCGCCGCGTAAAAAGTTCCCACCAGGGGAGCCTTCACCAGTTCTCCCCCTTTTTCTTCCGCGGCGGCCGGAGTTTTTGGTTCCTGTATGATCTCTTCTGCGGCAGCCTGCCCGGAGACCGCCGCTGCCGGGACCGGCGCCGGCTGGGACGCCATGGGCGGCGTCTGCAGGAAGATTTCCGGATTCCCGCTGGTCATCCGGAGCCTCATGCCGTTTTCCTCCAGCTCAAGGCCGGAAAGCCCCGACGCCGATACGGCGTCGATCAGTTTTAAAATCTGCTCAAATTCCATCCTGATACCTCTTTACGATAATAGAAGCGTTATGTCCGCCGAAGCCCAGGGAATTGCTCATGGCATAGTTCACTTCCATGGAAACTCCCTCGCCCACTGTATAATCCAGATCGCACTCTTCATCCGGCACCTGGTATCCCACCGTAGGATGGATATAGCCCTCCTCGATGGATTTTACACAGACGATGAACTCTGCGCCTCCGGCGGCTCCCAGGAGATGGCCGATCATGGATTTTGTAGAATTGATCTTCACGTTTCCGGCGGCCTCTCCCAGAGCCAGCTTGATGGCCCTGGTCTCAAACAAGTCGTTGTGATGGGTCCCCGTACCATGGGCATTGATATAATCCACCTGCTCCGGACGGATCCCGGCGTCCTTCATGGCCTCTTCCATGGCTCTGGCCGCCCCGCTCCCGTCCTCCGCGGGAGACGTGATATGGTAAGCGTCGCAGGTGGAGCCGTACCCGGCCACCTCGCCGTAGATATGCGCTCCGCGGGAAAGGGCGTGCTCCAGCTCTTCCAGCACCACGACGCCGGCTCCCTCGCCCATGACAAAACCTCCCCTTTCCTTGTCAAAGGGGATCGATGCCCTGAGCGGATCCTCACTGGTGCTGAGAGCCGTCAGCGCCGTAAACCCGGCGATGCCGATGGGGCAGATGCTCCCCTCGGCTCCTCCGGCCAGCATCACGTCCGCCTCACCGTACTGGATGGAGCGGTAGGCCTCGCCGATGGAATGGGTCCCGGTGGCGCAGGCCGTCACCACATTGATGTTCTTTCCCTTAAGTCCCAGCTGGATCCCCACGTTGCCTGCCGCCATGTTGGAGATCATCAGCGGCACCAGCAGAGGATTCACCCGGCCGGGTCCTTTTTCCAAAAGCTTTTTATGCTCCCGTTCCATGGCCTGGAGGCTCCCGATCCCGGAGCCTATGCTCACGCCGACCCGGTAGGGATCCTCCTTTTCCAGATCAAGGCCGGCATCCGCAAAAGCTTCTTTTGCCGCCGCCACCGCGTACTGGCTGAACAGCTCCATCCTCTTGGCCGCCTTGAAATCCATATGGTCCTTGGGGTCAAAACCTTTGACCTCCGCCGCCAGCTTCACTTTATAATCCGCAGTATCGAACCTGGTGATCTCCCCGATCCCCACCTGGCCGTTCTTGATCCCATTCCAAAATTCTCCCGCGGTATTGCCGATGGGGGTGATGGCACCCAGCCCGGTTACAACAACTCTTCTTCCCATGGTCTTCTCTCCAATCTCCTACATGGCCATGCCGCCGTCTACGCAGAGCACCTGACCTGTCACATATCCGGCTTCCTCCGACGCCAGAAACAAAACGGCGGCGGCAATATCTTCCGGTCTTCCAAAATGTCCCAGGGGGATCTGGGCCTCCGCCCTCTCCCGCACCTGCTGGGACAGCACCTGGGTCATCTCCGTATCCACAAACCCCGGCGCGACAGCGTTTACCGTGATCCCTCTGGAGGCCAGCTCCCTGGCCGCCGATTTGGTGAGGCCGATGATCCCCGCCTTGGAAGCGCAGTAATTGGCCTGGCCGGGATTTCCCATGACGCCGGACACCGAAGAGATATTGATGATCCGGCCGCTCTTCTGCTTTAACATCTGCCTGGATGCATGGCGGATGCAGTTGAAGGCTCCCTTCAGGTTCACCCGCAGCACCTGGTCAAAATCCTCCTCCGGCATTTTCATGAGGAGGCCGTCTTTTGTGATCCCGGCGTTATTGACAAGGATATCGATGCGGCCGTATTTACGGACCACTTCTTTTAAGAACTCCCCAGCCGCCTCAAAATCCGATACGTCGCAGCGCACCGCCTCCGCCTGGCCTCCTGCTTCCCGGATCTCCTGTACCGTCTCCGCGGCCCTCTCGGCAGAACCGTTGTAATTGACGACCACAAAAGCTCCCGTCCTGGAAAGCCCCAGGGCAATGGCTTTTCCGATGCCCCTGGACGCTCCGGTCACCACCGCTACTCTGCTCATTGATTCCATGCTCTGTCCAAGTCCTCCCATTTCTCCACGTTAAAGACTTTTACATCTCTGGATATTTTCCGGATGAAAGAAGAAAGCGTCTTTCCCGGTCCGATCTCCACAAAGGTATCCACGCCTCCGGCGATCATGGCTTCCACGCTCTGCTGCCATTTCACGGGAGAATACACCTGCTGCCGCAGAAGCCCGCGCACCTCTTCCGTGCCGTATACATACTGTGCCGTGACATTGGCCACATAAGGGATCTCATGCTCCATGACCGGGATGCTCTGGAGCTCTTCATAGAGCTTTTCCCCGGCTTCCTTCAAAAGCAGCGAATGAAAAGGCCCGCTGACATTGAGCCTGACCACCCGCTTGGCCCCTGCCGCCCGGAGAGCTTCCTCCGCTTCCTCCACGGCCGCCGTCCTT
The DNA here is from genome assembly GCA_904420245.1 of Candidatus Paralachnospira avium. Lineage (GTDB taxonomy): Bacteria > Bacillota > Clostridia > Lachnospirales > Lachnospiraceae > Lientehia > Lientehia avium. The sequence continues at coordinate 41,596 of CAJFUL010000071.1, read as the reverse complement.
CCGGAGATCACAAGCTGTCCCGGACAGTTGTAATTGGCGATCTGCACGCCCTCTATGGAGGAGATCGCCTGCTCCACCGCTTCCGCCTTCATGGCCAGGACAGCCGACATGGCTCCCTGCCCCGCCGGAACGGCCTCCTGCATGAGGATGCCCCTGCGGCGCACGGCCCGCACCGCATCAAGCGGCGCCATCACGCCTGCCGCCGCCATGGCGCAGTATTCTCCCAGGCTGAGGCCGGCCGTCACATCCGGTCTGGGAAGGCCCCGCTCCTCCATCTCCGCCGTCATGGCAAGACTGGTGGTCACCATGGCCGCCTGGGTGTATTCCGTGATGTCCAGCCTGTCGTTTTCCTCAAAGCACAGCGCCTTCATATCCAGACCCAGCAGCTCTCCCGCCCGGTCGAACATCTCCCTGGCGGCCCGGCTGTTTTCATAGAAATCCTTTCCCATGCCCGCCTTCTGGGCTCCCTGGCCGGGAAATATATACGCTATCTTACCCATTGGCTGCATCTCCCGAACAGCGCTTCCGTCTCGCTCATCAGCTCTTCCATGATCTCCCGGCAGCTCTGCTCCTTCTTGATCAGGCCCGCGATCTGACCCGCCATCACGTTGCCCTCTGTCACATCGCCTTCCACCACGGCCCGGCGCAGGCCGCCGATGGTCAGATTCTCCATTTCCTCAAAGGAAGCGCCTTCCTTTTCCAGACGCAGGTACTCCCTGGTCATCTTATTGCGGATCAGCCGTACAGGATGGCCGGTGCTGCGTCCCGTCACCACACTGTCGATGTCCTTGGCGCCGATGATCCTCTGCTTATAATTTTCATGGACCTGGGATTCTTTGGCCACCACGAAGCGGGTGCCGATCTGGACAGCTTCGGCTCCCAGCATGAACATGGCCGCCATGCCTCTCCCGTCGCCGACGCCGCCTGCTCCGATCACGGGGATCTCCACGGCATCCACGATCTGGGGCACCAGCGTCATGGTGGTCAGCTCTCCGATATGGCCGCCGGACTCACAGCCCTCGGCGATCACCGCATCCACTCCGCAGCGCTCCATCCTCTTTGCCAGCGCCACGGAAGCCACCACCGGGATCACCCTGGCCCCGGATGCTTTCCACATATCCAGGTATTTCTCCGGATTTCCGGCGCCTGTGGTCACCACCTTGACGCCTTCTTCCGCGATGACCCTGGCCACCTCCTCCGCATAGGGGCTTAAGAGCATCACATTGACGCCGAAAGGCTTCTCCGTGATCTCCTTGACCTTCCGGATCTGCTCCCGCACCCATTCCGCCGGAGCGTTGGCGCAGCCGATGATCCCCAGGCCGCCGGCCTCGGAAACGGCCGCCGCCAGATGGTACTCCGCCACCCATGCCATACCGCCCTGGAAAATGGGATATGTAATTCCTAAAAGCTCCGTAACCCTTGTCTTCATGGTTTATTCCTCAACACCCTTGTCCTTCAGATATGCAATGACATCGCCTACCGTCACGAGACCCTCCAGATCCTCAGAAGGGATCTCCACGCCGTATTCCTCTTCCAGAGCCATCACCAGCTCAAACAGATCCAGGGAATCCGCTCCCAGATCATCCTTGAAGGAAGTGGCTTCTGTGATCTCCACTCCGTCCGCGTTCAGCTGCTCCGCAATAATGTCTTTCATTTTCTCCAGCATTGTACTGTTCTCCTTTACCATGTAATGATCGTAGCTCCCCAAGTGAGCCCTGCTCCAAAGCCTGCCAGCAAAAGCCTGTCGCCCTCCGAAAGCTTCCCCTCCCGGTTCAGCTCGTCTAAGAGGATCGGAATACTGGCCCCGGAGGTATTTCCATATTGTCCCAGATCCATCGGGAATTTTTCTATGGGCTGTTTCATCCGCCTGGCCACCGACGCGATGATCCGCTCATTGGCCTGATGCAGAATAAAATACTTGATATTCCCCGCCTCAAGTCCTTCCTGTCTGAGGAGGGCCTCCATGACCTCCGGCACCGTCTTGACGGCAAACCGGAACACTTCCTGTCCGTTCATGGAGAGGACTTCCCGCAGCTCCTCTCTGGGCACGAACCAGGGGTTCTTCACCGGAGCCGACGGACAGGCCAGACAGCCGCCCCGTCCTCCGTCGGAGCCCATCAGGAATCCTCCCACTCCGAAGCTCCCCTGCTCCCGCCGGACCACAGCCGCTCCCGCGCCGTCGCCGAACAGGACGCAGGTGCTGCGGTCCTCCCAGTCGATGGTCTTGGAAAGGGTATCGGCCCCGATCACCAGAGCCGTCTGGTAGGCCCCTGACTCCAGATAGACCTTCGCCGTGTTCAGGGTGAACAGGAAGCCGGAGCAGGCGGCGCTCAAGTCAAAGCAGACTGCCCGGTCCGCTCCCAGAGCCGCCTGTACCTGGCAGGCCGTATTGGGGAACAGGAAATCTCCCGTGGAAGTCCCCACCAGGATCATATCCAGCTCCTCCGCCTCCATCCCGGCAGCTTCCAGAGCCCTCCTGGCGGCCCGGACCGCCATGAAGGCCGTTCCCTCTCCCGTTACCCTTCTGGTATGGATGCCGGTCCGCTCGGTGATCCAGGCATCGCTGGTATCCACCAGCTTCTCTAAATCTTCATTTGTGACTAGCTTATCCGGTACATAGCTCCCGGTCCCGATCATTCTGACTGGCATGGCTCTCCTCTTTATTTTGAATATCAAACTATTTTATTTTAAAAGTATAGGACAGGGACTGAGGATTGTCAAGCACAAATTTTCTTCAAAGGATTTCTTCGTGAAAGAATTCTGTTTTTGTGATAAACCGTTTTTGTAAGATCCGCTTGAAAACAGTTTTTTCCGGTCCCTTTTTCGCTTGGGGAACAAAAAAATTCACCGCAGACAAGTCCTGCGGAGCGTTTCTGCTCTATGGAAACGAAATTCCCTATGGAGGGACGAAAAAAGGCCCGGATCCAAACGATCCGGGCCTTCCGTATACGCCATAAGACTTATCCCTCGATGGAAATATAATGCTTTCCTTCCGCCGCCTTCTTTTCCTTCTTCGGCACATCCAGAGTCAGGATGCCATTTTCATATTTTGCATGGATCTCCTCCTCCGTCACGTCCTCGCCCACATAGAAGCTCCTGCTCATGGTGCCTGCGTAACGCTCCCGGCGGATGTACCTGTGCTTCTTATCCTTCTCATCCTTATCCAGGCCCTTGGCCGCGCTGACGGTCAGATAGCCGCCGTTGATCTCCACCTGGATCTCATCCTTCTTGAAACCGGGCAGGTCTATGGATACTTCATAGCCGTCTTCTGTCTCCTTCACATCTGTCTTCATCAGGTTCTTGGCGTGTTTTCCGTACAGGGCTTTATCAATGTCAGGGAATGAAAAGTCCATCCAGTCGTCAAATAAATTCTCTCCAAAAATGCTAGGCAGTAACATAAATCATTCCTCCGTTTCATCACATATCTGCTTTTGAGAACTGGGGAAAAGGTTCCTCCGGAGCTTTCGCTCCGATTTCTTTTCCTTTCCTTTGTTCTGTCTGTACTATAACACTCATTCTCAAAATTGTCAACTGTCAATCTGTGAAATTTCTGTGAACTCAAACAGCCCGGCCAGTTTTTTCAAACTGCCGGGCTGTTCTCCCGCTCTTTATAAGTTAAATTCCTTCCGCAGAGTCTCCTCCATCACTTCCACCGGAGCCTCTTCTCCCGTCCAGAGCGTGAAATTCAAGGCTCCCTGATTGGCCAGCATCCCGAGACCGTTGACGGTATGGGCGCCCCGTCCGGCCGCCTCCCGCAAAAACGGCGTTTCCGGAGGATTGAAGACCACATCGCTGACCACCATATCCGCCGTCACCGTGCCGTAGTCCACATCCGGCTTTCCGTCCACATCGGGATAGAGGCCGATGCTGGTGGCATTGATGAGGATATCGGTCCCCGGCTCCACCTGATACGTTCCCTCCCATGGTACATACTGGGCCTGGGCAGGCGTCTTCTCCCCGATCAGCTTCGCCAAGGTCTCTCCCCGTTCCCGGCTCCTGTTGACAATGGTGATCCTGGAGGCGCCGGCCAGCGCGCACTCCACGCCGATGGCCCTGGCCGCTCCTCCCGCTCCCAGAATGACGATCTGCTTCCCATTTAAGAAAACTCCCTCATTCTCCAGAGAAGTGATGAAGCCCTTTCCGTCGGTATTCTCTCCCCAGAGCTTCCCGTCCCGGTTCACCACCGTATTGACAGCTCCGATGATCTTCGCCGCCTCCGAGATCTCGTCCAGATATTCCAGCACCCGGACTTTGTGGGGAATGGTCAGATTGATCCCCTTCATCCCAAAAGCCCGGACAGCCGCCATGGCCGTCCCCAGATCTTCCGGCTCCACCTTGATATTCAAGTACCGGAAATTCAAGCCTCTGGCCCTGTAAGCGGCCTCTTCCATAACGCCGGTGGGATTCTCGTCCACTGGCTTTCCAAAAACCCCCGTCAGCTCCGCGCGGTAATTTTTCCCCATGACACGGTCCTCCTTTTTTCTTTCATTATACTGTATCCCCTGTCCAATATCCATGGGAAATTTCTTGACGCTGCCTCACCGGAGCCTTTATAATCTACTTGAAAAGCCCTGTCCGCCATAGGGACAGGAAAACAGACGCAGGGAGGCCGTACCGTGGACACTTACAAAGCCGTTTTCTCCGATATTGACGGGACATTGCTGACAGACAGCCATCAGGTCACCCCCGGCACGGCCGGCCGCATCCGCGGCCTTGGGCGCCAGGGGGTCCCTTTCGTGCTGGTATCCGCCCGCATGCCCTCCGGGATCTTTCCCATCCAGGAGGCCATCGGCATCTCCGGCCCCATCATCTGCTACGGCGGCGCCCTGATCCTGGATGCGGACCGGAACCCCATCTACAGCAGAGGGCTTTCGCTGGACCTGGCCGGACAGATCCAGGACTGCCTTCCTCCGGAGACGGCAGAGTGCTGCTTCTGCGCGTACTCCTATGACCTCTGGATCGCTTCCGACCGCCTCCATCCTCTGGTGCGTAGAGAAGAAGAGATCACCCAGGTCCGGGCCGTCAGCGGACAGCTCCGGGAGCTTCTGGAGCCGGACGCTCCTATCCACAAGCTCCTGGGCTTTGGACCGCCCGCGCTGCTGGATGAGACTGCAGCCAGGCTCCGGGCCGCCTTCCCCCAGTGCGCAGTCTACAAGTCCGCGCCTCATCTGCTGGAGATCATGGACGGATCTGTTTCAAAAGCTTCCGCTGTCCACAGTCTCTGCCGTTTTCTGGGGATTTCTCCACAGGAAGCCGCAGCGTTTGGGGATAACTACAACGACATGGATATGCTGAAAGCCGTGGGACTGGGGATCGCCATGGGCAACGCCCCCCAGCCGGTCAAAGAAGCGGCGAAGCTGGTCACCGGCTCCAATGAGCAGGAGGGACTGCTTTCGGCCTTAAATACACTTTTCGGAAAGGGATGGACCAATGTCTGACCATATGAACACAGTGCCCGCCGTCGCGCGGGCTTTAGATCTGATAGAATTTCTCTTCTCGGAACGGGAGCCCAAGACCCTGCGGGAATTATCCCAGACTCTGAACATCCCCACCGCCTCCCTGTTCCGCATCCTGAAGGATCTGACCCGCCGGGAATACATCACGGCTCTGGAGGGGACGCCTGTCCGGTACGCAATCGGCTGCCGCCCGTTCCAGCTGGTCTCCGGCTATCAGGACCGTTTCGACGGGAGAGAGAGCCTGAAGCCGGCCATGGAAGAGCTGACGGCCCGGACCGGCCAGACTGCCCAGTACGCCATTTTCCAAAACGGCCAGTTCATGTATATCGAGCAGAGCCTTTCCTCTGCCAACCTGAATTTCCTCGCCCAGCTCTACACGCCTCTGGAGGTCAACACCAGCGCCGGGGCAAAGATCATCCTGGCCTCCCTTCCGGAACCGGTGCGGGAACAGTATCTTAACGGGCTCACGCTCCGCAGGCGCACCGCCCGCACCATCGGCGATATGGAGCAGTTCCGGGAGGAGCTGTCCCTTTCGGAAAAGCGCGGATACGGCCTGGATCTGGAGGAGGCCGCCGCCGGGATCGGCTGCATGGCCGTCCCCGTCCTGGACCAGGACGGCAGCTGCCGGTCGGCCATAGGCGTCACAGGCCCCATCGAAGAATACCAGGACGCCGCTTCCTTCCGCCACATCCACACCTGCCTGACAGAGGCCGCAGCGAAGATCCGCAGCAGGCGCTGGTGAGGAGGAAAACTGCCACAGGCGGGTTGTCTGGCGCCGGCCGCGCCCGTTTAAATACGGCCGCAGTAAAGCGAAAGACCGCATAACGCGGCATGCCGCCGCAGACAAGTCCCACGGAGTGAAAAAGCAAAAACGGCGCAGCCATGGCCGCGCCGTTTTTCTATATATCCTTATGCTTCCACTACCTCAAGGACATCGGAAGGACATGCCTTCGCGCAAATGCCGCAGGCGATGCACTTGCTGGGATTGGAGGCTCCCACCGGCATCACGATCACGCCGAAAGGACATGCTTCCACGCACTTGCCGCAGCCGGTGCACAGCTTCTTGTCGATCATATAAACGCCCTTGGGATTCTGCTTGATGGCGCCCTGCTCGCAGGTCCTGGCACATTTGCCGCACTGGATGCAGACAGCAGGCTTCACAACTCCGTTCTTCTCCCCGATCTGGATACAGGACTTATCCGGATCAAACTCCTTGTAAAATGCCTCGGAACATGCGATGACGCAGCCCAGGCACGCCATACATTCACTTCCTTTTTTTACGGTCAGCTTCTTCTTCATCTTGGTTCCTCCTGTCTCATGGACTTTTTCTATACTGGCTTATTCGTTTTATTATACCATATGCACTGGACCGGAACAAGAAATTTTACTTTAAAAGAGCCTGATATACGTCTCTTTTGGAAATCCCCCTGTCCTTCGCCGCCATCCTCATGGCTTCCTTCCTGTCCTCTCCCTGACTCATATAGTATTCCACATGTTCTTCCAGGGACATGGACTCCCAGGCCCTGGCCTGCTCCTCCCGGACTGCCTCCCGGCTCTTTCCCTCGATCACCAGGACCTGCTCGCCTCTGGGCGCCTCTGTCCCGTACCTGCGGACCGCTTCTTCCAGCGTAGTCTGGAACACCTGCTCAAAGGTCTTTGTCAGTTCCTTGCAGATGGATACTCTCCTATTTCCCAGACACTTAAAAAGCTCTTCCAGCGTCCTTGACAGACGGTGGGGCGCCTCGTAGATCACGATGGTCCTGGTCTCCCTCCGGAGCTCCGACAGGATCTCCTTCCGCTCCTTCTTGTCCGCCGGGAGAAATGCTTCAAAACAAAACCTGCGGGTGGAAAGTCCCGATAAAGTCAGGGCAGTTATGCAGGCCGCCGGGCCGGGCAGGGACGTGACCGGGACGCCTGCCTCATAGCACTGGCGCACCAGCTCCTCCCCCGGATCGGAGATGGCGGGAGTCCCCGCATCCGTCACCAGGGCCACACTTGTCCCCTGCCGCATCTGCTCCACCAGATACCTGGCCTTTTCCACTTTGTTATGTTCATGATAGCTGGTCATGGGAGTCTTGATCTGGAAATGGTTCAAAAGCTTTACCGTATTCCTGGTGTCCTCTGCCGCGATCAGATCCGCTTCTTTTAAGATCCGGAGCACCCGGAGGGTAATGTCCTCTAAATTTCCGATGGGCGTGGCGCAGATATACAGTTGTCCCGGCATTTGCTCTTCCCCCTTAATAACCGTAAATATCGTAAATCTCCCTGGTATAGGTCCCCGGCTTCTCATAGACGATGATGGGCGCCTCCACCCTCATCTGGACGCCGCCTCCCCGCACCGCTTCCATGAGGACCATATTGGCCTCCGCTTCCCGGTAGGGATGGACCAGCTTCATCCGCTTTGGCTCCAGCCGGTGCTTTTTCAGTATGCAGATCAGATCCGCCAGCCGTCTCGGCCTGTGCACCAGGTAAAACCTCCCGCCGGGCCTCAGCACCGCCGCCGCCTCCCTGGCCACATCCTCAAACGTACATAAAAGCTCATGACGTGCAATGGCTTTCGGCTCCTCCGGATTTTTTAAGCCGTGGCTCTGGTCCATATAAGGAGGATTGCAGGTGACCACATCAAAAGAAGCCTTTCCGAATATCTCCGAGGCTTCTTTCATATCTCCTGTCACTATGGTGATCTTTTCCTCCAGGCCGTTGAGCGCCACGCTGCGGGACGCCATATCCGCCATATCCGCCTGGATCTCCAGGGCGGTAAAATGCTCTGCTTCCGTCTTGGCCTCCATCAAAAGAGGGATGATCCCGGTACCGGTCCCCAGATCCAGCACCTGCTCCCCCTTCTCTGCTCTGGCAAAACCGGAAAGGAGCACCGCATCCATCCCAAAACAGAATTTTTTCCGATTTTGGATGATCCGGTATCCATTCCTCTGCAGCTCGTCGATCCGCTCGTCCTCCAAAAGCTTATTTGTCATTCAGCTTCGACTTTCCTTCCTTTTTTTCCAGAGCCTCCAGCTTCTTGAGCTCCTGCTCTTCCTTGGATGAGCCCTTATCCTTTTCCTTCTTCCTGCGGGGCTTGAACCTAAGCTGGTCCGCCGGATATTCCCGGATGTCCTTCTCATCATTGTCCAGATGGACGATGACCTTTACTCTCTGGCGCAGCACATTGACGCTGGAGACCTCGCCCCTCAGGCCGTCGCTGGTGGTCACATGGTCGCCGACTCCGGGAAGCCTGCTGTTCAAATACCGGTAAGTCTCCTCCTCATTCTTCAGGCAGCACATGAGCCTGCCGCAGGTCCCGGAGATCTTGGACGGATTTAAGGACAAGTTCTGTTCCTTGGCCATCTTAATGGAAACCGGGATGAACTCCGACATATAGGAATGGCAGCAGAGGACTCTGCCGCAGATCCCCACGCCGCCCAGGATCTTCGTCTCATCGCGGACCCCGATCTGGCGCAGCTCGATCCTGGTCTTGAACACAGAGGCCAGATCCTTCACCAGCTCCCGGAAATCGATCCTGCCGTCTGCCGTAAAGTAAAACAGGACTTTATTATTGTCAAACGTATACTCCGCATCGATCAGCTTCATCTCCAGACCATGCTTCTCGATCTTTTTCTGGCAGATCTTAAAGGCATCTTTTTCCTTCTTTTTATTTCTCTCTTCTATGGCGTCGTCTTCCTTGGTGGCGATCCGGAGCACCGGCTTCAGCGGCTGCACCACCTTGTCGTCCTCCACCTCCCGCTCTCCCATGATCACATGGCCGTATTCCATTCCTCTGGCCGTCTCCACGATCACATTCTGGCCCTTTTTGATATGGAATTTTCCGGGATCAAAAAAATATATCTTTCCCGCCGTGCGGAACCGCACGCCTATCACCTTTATCATATTATGTTCTCCTTCATCACCAGCAGCATGAGCTCCATGGCCAGCTCATAATTCACATTGGCATCCAGCCGCACCTTCGCCTTGTCGATGGCCGCCAGGATCTTCTCGATGCCGTCAAAAGAGCTGTGATCTGCTATCTCATTGATATACCGGTATTCATCCTTAAATATGAACAGGGACGTATCCCTGGTGGCCTTGAACATCAGGATGTCCCGGAACCAGAGCTGCATGAAGTCCAGACAGTCCTTGATATTCAGATTGGCATCCTTCATCTCCTTCAGAGAAGCCAGCATATCCGCTATGGGCATATCCATCACATGCTTCATCAGGTTCAGCACGATCTCCTGGAGCCTCATAAACTCCTCGGACGAAGAAAGGGCTATGGCTTTTCCCAGATTGCCCCTGGCAAAGGCCGTGCATACGTCCGCCTGGTGAGGCGATACCTTATTATGCTCCACCAGATATTTCCGGATCACCTGGTCATAGAGAGGCTTGAGCTTCAGCACCGTGCACCTGGACAGGATCGTCGGCAGAAAAGCCTCCGCGTTGGTGGTCAGGAAAAACAGGACCGCGTATTCCGGCGGTTCTTCGATGGTCTTCAGCAGGGCGTTCTGAGCCTGAGGCGTCAAAAGCTCCGCCTGATCCACGATATAGATCTTATATGGACTGCTGTACGGCTTGATCTCCACATCATTGATGATCTGGCCGCGCACATCGTCCACTCCGATGCTGCCGGCCTTTTCATGGCGCACATAGATCACATCAGGATGGTTCCCGCTGAGGAACTGACGGCAGGAATGGCAGACTCCGCAGGGGTCCGATCCTCCCGCCTCGCACTGGAGAGCCATGGCAAAGGCATTTGCCAGGGACTTGCGCCCCATGCCGGCCTCTCCGGTCAATATATACGCATGGGAGACCTGGTGGCGCTCCAACGCATTTTTAAAATATTCTTTTATCTGCTCGTGGCCTAAAATATCTTCAAATCGCAGCATCCAACCACTCCCTCCTATATCCCATATAGTATACCACACTTTCTTTCCGGAATACTATAAAGAATTTATGACATTTTTTCCAATATGGCGGCCTTGACCTGCGCTGCGCAGAGGCTCAGCTCCCGGTTCTCAAATACGCGCCGGATCCCGCACTGTTCCAGCCTTTCTCCGCTGAAATCCCTGGCATCCGCCAGATAGCGGCGGCACACTTCCTCATAGTTGGGATGCGTCTGCATCTGTTCCCGGCGGACAGCCCGCAGAAGCCGTTCCCCGTCCTCCACATGGATATAGAGAGGGACCAGGACCTGGTGGCCCCGGCTCTCAAAAAAGCGCTTCGTCTTTTCAAAGGATTCCAGCGTCCCGATCATCAGATAATCCGCCCTGTCCAGATCGATCTGTCCGTCGTCCAGCGTAAAATACGCCCAGGGACCGCAGACGGTCTCATAGACTCTGCACTCAATGACTTTTTCCGCCTCTTCCATGGAGCGGAGGAAATCCCCGTCCCGGAAATAGTATTCCCTTCCGTCCTCTTCTCCGTCCCTGGGAGGCCTGGTGGTATACATGACGACAGTCTTAAGATCCAGCTCCGGATCCGCCAGGAGCAGCCGGAAAACGCTGTCTTTGCCCGAAGCGCTCTTTCCCATCAGATAAAATATGTTTCCCATCGCTCTCCTCCTGTCTTTCGCGGATCAAAACGGTCTCTCTTCTGCCAGCACCCTCAAAGAGTCTTTTTCCGCCGGGCCCCGTACCTCCAGGCCCTCTTCCCTGTAGCGGAAAAGGATGGAGAGGATCTCTTCCGTCACCAGCTCTCCCGGCGCCAGCAGCGGGATCCCCGGCGGATAGATATAGGCGAATTCCCCTGAGATCTTTCCGGCACAGGAGGAGAGCGGACAGGCCTCCAGAGGCGCCCCGTCCATCTGGGACAGCGTCCGCGCCGCCTGCGGCGCGGGGAAACGGACCGGAACGCCGGACCAGGACCCGACATTTTTCCTATCCCGCCGTTCCTCCGCTCCCAGCCTGCCGTCGATCTCGCCCAGCGCTCTCTTCAGCCGGATAAATCCCTCCTCCCGGTCCCCCGGTGCAGTCATCAGGATCACATACGTTTCCGTGCACATCTCCGGCTGCAACCGGTACTCCGTTCTCAATAGATCATAGAACTCCCGTCCTCCCATCCTGTCCGCTTTCAGGACCAGCTTGGAAATATCACAGCCCTCTCCTTCCAGCAGCCGGATATGGACCAGCCCTCCCGCGAAAGCCCGAAGCTCCGTCAGGCGTCTTTCATATCGTTCCATATCTGCCCGGCCCTCAGGCCCGGCCATATAGGATATGCAGGAATCCATGGAGGCCATCAGCACATAGGAGGGACTGGAGCTCTGATAGACCTGGAGATACCATTCCAGCACATCCTCCCGGATCAGACCGGACCTCTTATGGAGGACCGCGGTCTGAGTCAAGGACGGCAGCGTCTTATGAAGGCTTTCAATGACCAGATCCGCGCCCTGCTCCAGCGCGGAGGGCGGAAAGGCCGAATCCTCTCCCCGGTAAGCCAGATGAGCTCCGTGGGCTCCGTCCACCAGAAGCGGGATCTTCCGCTCATGGCAGATCCGGGCGATCTCCTTTATATCCGAACAGATCCCCTCGTAAGTGGGAGAGGTGATGAGGACCGCCTCAATATCCGGCTCCGCGGAAAGGGCCGCTTCCACAGCGGACGGCGGCACGGCTCCCGCCGTTCCCCAGCCGGAAACAGGCGGCGGGCAGAGATAGACCGGGCGGAGTCCCCTTAAAAAGATCCCGTGATAGACCGATTTATGACAGTTTCTCGCCGTCAGGAGCTTTCCTCCCCGCCTGACACAGGCGGAAACCGCCGCCAGGATCCCTCCGCTGCTGCCGTTTACGAGAAAATAGCTTTTTTCCGATCCGTACACCGACGCGGCCCGATCCATGGCGTCCCGCAGGATCCCCGACGGATGGTGCAGATCGTCGAATCCGTCGATCTCCGTAATATCAAAAGAAAAGGGATTCTGAAAACAGAACCTCTTTCCATCTCTCTTATGACCGGGCATATGAAAAGGATACGCGTCCCCTTTTCCGTAGGCCGTCAGCCTGTCATACAGCTCTCCCATTTTTCCTGTTCCTTCCGGATTGATAAAAGAAGCGCCCGCCCGCGGGGCGGGCTGCCCGTCGCCGGCGGCGCTTATTTGACAGCGGCCCGGGCAAAGCCGAGACCGCGTAAACGGCAGGATCCCGCCGCAGGGCGAGCCCTGCCGCGAAGAGGCTGCGCTGCCGCCCATCTGCCGGCCCGGACGATTGCGTTTTTCCCGCGGCTGCTCCCGCTTTGATGGGAACCCGGAGGAGGCGGCAGGAGCCTTCCGGGATCCGCCGCTTTACAGTCCCCCAGGCGTTTTGTTCCACCGGCCTGTTAAGCCAGAGAAAACCTCCGGATCTCTTCTCCGTCCATGTTCTTGATGATAAAAGTACCGTCTTCGTAGACCATGTAGCTGTTCTCATTTCCATTCTTGGGAATGGATACGGAGCCGGGATTCAGATAGATATATCCGCCGCAGTCGTCCATGGCCTGCACATGGGTGTGGCCGTGGAGGATCACGTCGCCTTTTTTCAGAGGCGGCAGATTCTCCTGATTATGGATATGGCCGTGGGTGGCGAATATCATATGCCCGTCCAGATACAGGATCATATAATCGGCCAGGATCGGGAACTTCAGGACCATCTGATCCACTTCCGCATCGCAGTTTCCCCGGACGCAGAGAAGCTCGTCCTTATTTTCATTGAGCATGGCGATCACCGCCTTGGGGTCGTAGTCCCTGGGCAGGTCATTCCTGGGGCCGTGGTACAGGATATCTCCCAGGAGCACCAGCTTTTCCGCCTGCTCCGCCCGGTAACGGGCCAGCATCTTCTCACAATAGTAAGCCGAACCATGGATGTCCGATGCGATCATCAATTTCATAGACTATTTTTCCTCCAGTACGTTTGCCGCCTCTTCCATACAGTTTCCGGCGAAGTCTTCGATATATCCCTGGTCGCAGGCTTTCGCCAGCTCCGGATCGATGGGAATCTCCGCCAGTACCTTGAGGCCATGGGCGTCCGCCACCTCGCTCAGATGGCTGTCGCCGAATATCCGGTAGCATTTTCCATTGTCGGGACATTTGAAGTAGGACATATTCTCCACCAGTCCCAGCACGGGAATGTTCATAAGCTCCGCCATCTTAACGGCCTTGGCCACGATCATGGAAACCAGCTCCTGAGGCGACGTCACCACCACGATCCCATCCACCGGAAGGGACTGGAACACGGTCAGAGGCACGTCTCCCGTTCCCGGAGGCATATCCACAAATAAATAATCCAGCTCGCCCCAGATCACGTCGGACCAGAACTGCTTTACCGTATTGGCGATGACCGGGCCCCTCCATACCACAGGATCCGTGTCATTGGGAAGGATCAGGTTGATGGACATGACCGGGATCCCTCCCTTGCTGTATACGGGAAGCATCCCTTTATCGGAACCCATGACTTTGTCCGTAAGGCCGAAGGCCTTGGGGATGGACGGTCCCGTGATATCCGCATCCAGGATCCCGCACTTATAGCCTTTCCGGCTCATGGTCACTGCCAGCAGGGAAGTCACCAGGGATTTCCCGACGCCGCCCTTGCCGCTCACGATTCCGATGACCTTCTTTACATGAGTCATCTCATTGGGCTTCACGGAGAAGTCCACCTTTGCCTTGTCACAGCCCTCGCAGGATTCTTTCCCGCAGGTGGTGCTGGAGCATTTTCTCTCTTCTGCCATATGGTTTTCCTTTCTATCCTAAAGCTTTTGTCAAAGCTGTATTTGAACACGCTTATTATAGCAGACTTTCCGCCAAGTATACAAGTCTTTAAAGGTCTGCCGAATCTCCCGCCGCCAGATAAGAGATCCGCTCTCCCATCCGCTCCTTTAAGATCCCGTATGCCTCCAGTCCCGTGCAGTGGCAGGTATAGTACCGGACGCCGCGAAAGCTCAAAAGCCGGTCCGCCACCGCCTCCACCTGTTCTCTGGGAATGGCCCTTCCGGAAGAAGGCTCCATCAGATGAAAGCCGCCGATCACTACGTCCGGCGCCTGTCCCTCCAGCTCCACGAATCTCTTCATGATATTTACGATCCCTCTGTGGGCGCAGCCGGCTGCCAGGATGCGTTTTCCATCCCGGCTGCGGATGATCAGATCCTGTTCATGGAAAAAGGGGTCTTCCCTGTAGCCGTCCCCGTCCCGTTCCAGCAGCACATGATTGGCCTTTGACCACAATTCCCGGCCCCGTATATCTCCGAATACGGTCAGCTCTTCGTCGATATCCAGCCTGCCTTTCACCAAGGTGATCCTGGGATCCCGCTCCAGAGAAGCATCTATGCCGATCTCCTCGATGCGGCCGCCGGACCTTCTGGCAAAATGGGGCCCGAAGGCCCCTTCCTGCACATAGATCTTCGCGTTCTGATTTTTGGCGAGAAAATCCGGCAGACCGCCGCCATGGTCGTAATGCCCATGGGAAAGCACAGCCGTATCCACCAGGCCCACATCCACCTGCATCCGGGCCGCATTTTCCAGGAAACGGCCGCTCTTTCCCATATCAAATAAGATCCGATGCGTTTCCGTCTCCAGATACAGGGAAAGGCCGTGCTCCCGTTCCCAGCCGCCGTCCCGGCTCACATCATCCATCAGCGCCTTGACTTTCATATCTTCTCAGTCCTTTTTCACCATCTGCTTTCCATGATCCGACACGGCTTTCGCCACTTCAAAGGCAATGGCTTCCACCTGCTCCCGGTCGCCGTCTTCTGTCTTTCCATCCAGCGCCTTCTTTAAAAGCTCCGTCATCCGGTCATATCCTTTTCCATAAAAGGTCTTCAGTCCCATTTCCAGATAGCCGCCGGGCGTCGCATGATTTCTGGTGTTCTGCTCCAGCACCTCCCTGGGCTCCAGCTGGGCCTCCATATGATACGTCTCCATGGTCCCGCATATCATCCTGTCGGCCGCCTCATCCGGTATCCCCTCCGTCCTGGCAAACCGGATGACTCCGTCCCGCCATGCTCCCTGGGCAAGCTCCATAAACGCCCTGAGCTCTTCTTCCGCCGCTTCGCTGCTGCAGGGAAGCACCTCTGTGCAGCTTTCCGAAAACCATTTCCGGAATACGCTCCGGAACGCGGAAGCCGACTGGGCCAGAGTGATCTCTTTTCCCCGTTCCTTCTCCACATCCTGAACGATGTAATTGAATTCAAACATCATATGGCCCGCCACCTGGAGAGCCAGGAAGGGAATGGCCTTATCCCCGTCGATCTCCACCACGGCTCCCGTGGGCGTCATGAATTCCATGGCCCTCCTCCTGTTTTCTTCCGGCCACTGTCTCCTGGCGTCAAAGGCCACAAAGGAAACTCCCACCGGCGCCACATATCTTCCCTGGATCTCACGGACCATATTGGGGATCATGTTGGCCGCGTTAACATCCGCGCCCAGCGCCTCATAATAGTAATCCACCGACGGAGACGGCGCAAAGGAGTAGAGATCCGGCAGGGGCTCTCCCTGCTCCCTCAGCATCTGATAATAAGGCGCCAGAGTTCCCTCTGTCATATCCCGTATCTGGTCCGGTTTGACTGCCAGTACGATGATGTCCGGCCTTCTCTCCCTCAGATGCTTATCTACCTGCCCCACTTCCACCGGGAAAGGACAGGCGGCCCGCTTCTCGGAAAGCCCTCTGTCACTGCCCTTGATCCCCATCACATGGCTGCCGATGTCCCCGCCCAGCAGCTTCTCATAGCAGGGCATGATATATGTGGCCAAAAAGCCCAGCCCTACGATCACTACTTCTGGTTTCTTCATGGTAAAACCCTCCCTCTTCCAGTATGCTGTCATACTCCGGGTATCTGTTCCAAAAAGCGGTCTCCTGGACAGATAAACCCTCCTAGGGTAATTATACACAAAACCAGGCGCTTTTTCACGCGATATTTTTTTATCTTTTTCCCATGTAGTCCTGTTTGTCCGGCCGGGCCGCCGGTTGCTGATCCGCTCATCTTCTCCGCATGAAGCTTCCCGCATCCGCCGGCGGCCCGGAAGTGCTCTCCTCTCATTCCGGAGAGCTCCCGGAATCCTCTGCTCATTCAAGTGCTGCCGTCCGCGGCTCTATGCCCGGCACAAATATTCCTTGCTGACCCAACCCACATGCTTTCCAGCGATCCGCACCTGATACCAGCCGCCGCTCTCACCGATGACGCTCACCAGGTTTCCTTCCGCCAGCTTGGGCCAGCCTGCCAAAAGCCCATAGGATGTCCCCGGCCCGGTCCGCACATTGAGACGGCTGCCGCCAAGATCACAGGCTTTTCCGACCCATTCCGCATACCCCGCAGGCTGCGTATCTTCCTCCTTACGGTCCGTGATGTCCAGATAGTGGGCGTTCACATATCCCTGCTGCCCCACGATGTTGATCTTCGCCCAGCCGTTGTCGTAAAGCGCCAGCACGTCCACTTCGTTGCCCTGGGCCAGCTGCCGGATCACTCCATTCTCTGTGCCGGGGCCGGAACGGACGTTAAGAAGCGGATCATCCTTGGTCAAATTGGTCACCTTGGCATAGGCCCAGGGATCATAGGTCTTGCTCACCTTGGCCGCTGCCTGACCGCCGGAAGATACCCCGCCGGAAAGCCGGGCCTGCACCTCTTCCCGGAAATTATCCATGCTCTTTCCGAACCGGGCAAAATACGGCTCCGGGTCGCTGTGGTCAGAAGCAAACCCCTTCGCATGGGCCTCGCAGTGACCGATCACATGATCCGCCCCCAGGCCAAATTTTTTACACAGCCAGGCGTAATGCGCCGCCGCGTTCTCCCACATCTTCCCAAACTCTTCCGCCGTTTCCAGTTCACACAGCTCATAGCCGATGCAGTTTTTATTTCCCCAGGAATCCCCGATCTGCCAGCAGGCCATGTCATAAGGCGCGAAATTGTACACGCCCGTATCGTCGATGAAGCCATGGACCAGCTTCTCCACTCCCGGCTTATCCCATCGTTTCTTCCATCCTCCTCCGGCGCCGGACTGGGCCCGGATGATGGTGGGATACACCGCCGGGCTGTGGACGATGAGCCAGGATACCGACGCCAGCTTCGCCCCGGCCCTGTAGCAGTCATTCTGTGTGCAGTAACAATCCTGTGCCATTACTCCATTCTCCCCTCTTCTCCTTCACTGCTCCCGTCCTGTTTTCCGCCGGAAAGCTGCTTGTAAATCTGATTGGCCCCGGTGGCCGCCAGACCGGATACTACTCCCACGGCCGCCGCCGTGATCCCGTCCGTCGCCGGATAGTCCGGCATGAGAAACATGGCCGCCACGCCCAGGATACCTCCCAGCATCCCGCAGATCACCGGCAGCCACTTGCTGTCAATCGGCGTCGCCTTGATCCCCTGGGCGGCCAGATAGCAAATTACCGTGATGGCCGCCACGCCTGCGATCCCAAGATCCATCTTTTTTATCTCTTCCTTTCTACATAAAATTGATGAGAGCCGCCACGATTCCGCAGCCAATGGCCGCGGCCACGGCTCCGATGATACCGGCCCGGAGCGCGCTCCAGTTTTTCCCCGGCACCTCCTCCAGGGCCTGAAGCCGCTTCCCCTGATCTTCCAGCTCCTTCACCATGGTCTCCATGCTGCATACCATCTTCTCCACGGACACCGTGATGTCCGCGATCTTCTGGACGTTTTCTTCCAGCAGATCCAGCCGCTTATTCTGCCGTTTTTCCTCTGCCTCTATCCGCCGGCAGAACTCCTCGTGTTCCGGACGAATGATATAGTCCTCCACATCTTTTACCTCCCTTCATGATATAAAAAATAGACCTTAAAAGGTCCGATCTCCTTCAGATTCTACTTTTGTTTTTCCTTGACCATAAAATAAAAATTTAGAAACATACTACCAGATAATTGACACGAACATTCGAGTTTACAGTCCGGTCGAATGTAGCCAAAAATGTACCCGTATCGGGATTATAGGTAACACAATCGATGTGGGCGTCGTTCGCGTTGGAATCTCCGTTGCTGGCAAAGATCCCGATATGAGAACCAATATAGTCAGCTCCGTTTGCGGGATATGATGTCCCGAACATACTATTTATCTGTGCCCGTGTGAACAATGCGGCAGATGTATTGCCAGACGTACTGACAATCTTCGTTCCGGCAGCAATCCGTACACCTGACAGAGAATCTTCAAGTTTTGTTTCAGTCACCATTTTTATAAATCCATGCCAGTGTGTTCCACCATTCAGAGTATCATAGGTCGCAATATAAACCTCCTCCGGAGTGATGGAATTTCCCACATATCCATAAAATGTATAGGTTGTGATCCCAGTTGTCGCCTTCGTGGCCGATAATAATCCAAAAGTTCTTCCGATCTCCTCATTGATTTCAGCCTGGATAGCGGCGTATGCAGACGACGTGACCCAAAACATAATGGTCCCTAAGACCGGCAACGCCGTATGCAGGTCAACCAGTGTACATGTACTATTGGTCAATCCCAACTGTGAGGGATTGCTGTAGGATTTGGGCGTGTTCGCTAAATCATCCTTTAACTCTCCAACTTCCGCCTCCAGCTCCGCCATGGTCTTGCGCACGGCAAACAGCGGTTCCAGCCCGGTCAGGTTGATCCCTTCCAGCCTGACCCGGTAGAGGGGCATATAGCAGACCAGATCCCCCTCCCGGATGTCCCCCGCCGTATAGGACGGATCTTCCCCGTCGGCTCCCGGCGTCCCCTTCAGTACCGCCAGGGAAAAGGACTCCGTCTGGGAAGCGCTGTCCTTCTCGTACCGCACCGCGATGATGTCGTTCCTCTTCTGGTCCTGGGTCCCGTTCTCTATGGTCACATCTTCATAGGAGCCGGTCTGGATCCCGCCGCGGCGGTAGCCCTGGAACAGGAAGCTCCCGTCATAGATCCGTACCGTGTTGGCGTTCACGCTCTCCGCCCGCAGCTTTTCCCCCACGTTAAACACACAGCTTCCTACCCCAGTGATCCCCGCGTTATAATCTCCCACCTGGGGCGCTGTGATGTGGGGCGTCCCCGCGTATCCATCCACCATATACAACATCTCAACTCTCTCCTTCCACTTCATAGGTGACGCTCTCCGTGAGCCCGTCCGCCTTCAGGATCTTCCTGGTAACGGGCTGCTTCAGGTAGGCTCCGGTCTCCCGGTCCCGTCCCGCCACGATGTCCCCGATCTCCAGGCTGACCTCCTCCACATCCATCGTGAGCTCCTGATGGTCCATCAGCTCCCGGAGCCGCTTCTCCCCGTTCTGCCGCAGCGTCTCCTCATCGTCGGCGCCGCTGTACTCATAGACGGCGGTCCGTTCCGAAAGGCCGGTATAATACTTCTGATCCCCGATGGACCCGTCCTCCCCGACATAGAGATGGAGCACCATCCGCTCCGTCAGCTCCCCTTTTCCCAGGCAGACCAGGTGGTTGATCCCCCGCCTGTCGTCCCGGATAGTCAGGCTGACCTTGCTGTCCTGGGAATACTCAAGCTCCTCCGAATAGTCCGTGACCGGGACGGCCGAGACCTCCACATGGTAAGCCTCCCCCGGTCCTCCCTGGACCGACCGGATCCGGAGACGGGCCCCGTATCCCTCCAGCATCCCCGTGAGGGCCTCCAGCAAGGTCACATACCGGGGGATCTGGTAATCCACCAGGATCCCGCTGTCTTCCCCGGAGGCCCGGATCAAGTCCCCGAACTGGCCTGACAGGAGCTGCCCGATGACCCCGTTGGCCTCCCCGGACACCGTCCGGTACGCCAGCCCCTCCGGCGGCTCCACCACCTTTTTCGCCAGCATCCCCCTCCATGTGTCCCCGTACCACTTGACGGTGGAAGAGGCGGTGGAGCTCCATCTGTCCTGGAAGAGCCCTCCGTATTCCGTCCCCGGCACCAGGAACGCCCAGCCGTAGCCGATCCCCAACTCCCGGCTGTCCGGGACGGAGAGCGTCAGCTCAAAATCGTTGGTCTCTCCCAGGTCCAGGTCCAGTTTCCGGCTGACCTTGAGGATCCCGGTCTCCATCCGGTCCTGATCCGCTATGAGATACTCCATGGCAGTTCACTCCTTTCCTGGAACAAAGTCACCGTGAACCCGAAGGTGTGGTCGTAGACCACCGTGCTGGTCCCCGGCGGGATCTTCCGGAACAGGTCCGAGTCCTTATCCCGGAGGTTGAACAGATTCTCTTTCCGGCCGTCGTTCCTGGTGCACAGGACCGTCCCCTCCCGGGAGTCCACCGTCAGGTAATCCCCTTCATAGAGGGTGGTCCGGACATGGTACAGGTGCCCGCCGATGGTGACCCTGGGGTCCGACGCCGGCCCATAGACCACCATCCGGAAATCACTGTCCCCGTAATGACTGTTTTCCAGGCTCTGGATGGCAAAATCATCAAAAAGGTAGTCATAGCTGTAATCGTGCGGGTAGTCCAGGAAGTCCGCCTGCTCCACCACTCGGTCATCCGGCAGGTATTCCGTCACGGCCTCCCGGCACCAGAAGGGATAGGAGATCACCAGCTGATAGGATTTTTCCACGTACTCGATGTCCGGATCGAACATGCTCTCCACGGCGCTCCCGTACAGGTTGCAGAGGAGGTAGTGGTCCCCCACATAGAACCTCCCGGCTTCCCCCGCCAGCACGTCATACTGGGTGACCTCCAAAAGCCGGTCCAGGGCCTCCCGGATCCCTTCCCTGGACGCCAGGACCCCCACCGCGATCTTCTTCGTCTGGATCCCGGCGGTGAACCCGTTCACCCGGCCGCCGTGGCGGTCCGTATAAGGGTTGGCCTGGTAGGAGAGCGCGAACCCGGCCAGCTCCGTGATGTCCGTCATAAACGGCGGGGCGTCCAGACGGACCTGCTTTCCCGCCGTGTTCTGATAATAGATCATACTGCTGCCACCTTTCTCACCACACGGCCGAACTGCCGCTCATCCACCTCCACGGTCATGCCCTCCATGGCCTGGGCCGTGGCCTC
Organism: Candidatus Paralachnospira avium; assembly: GCA_904420245.1. Taxonomy (GTDB): domain Bacteria; phylum Bacillota; class Clostridia; order Lachnospirales; family Lachnospiraceae; genus Lientehia; species Lientehia avium. The sequence continues at coordinate 20,263 of CAJFUL010000071.1, read as the reverse complement.
CGCCATGCGGTCATAATCGAAGCCCATGCTGTCCGGATACGGGCTTCCGGACCGGTCCCCGCCTGACTGCCCGGCTGCGGGGAAGGGCATGACCCTCCATCCATTTTCACCGACTGTCCTGTATACTTCCGCGTATACCCGGCGGCCCTGCCCCAGAGTGCTTTCCTTTGCCGCCCGGAGCGCCGTTCCCACCGATTCCTTCCCGGCCCTCCGGATCTCGGGCATCATCTCCCGGATCCCGATCACTTCACCCATGGCGAAGTTCCGACCGACCTTCATGGTCTCCCTGGCGGGGCTGTGGGCGTCCTGGGCCCTGTTGGCCGCCTCGATGGCGTCCCTCACGGTGCGGGCCGCCTGGTCCGCGATCTGTCCGGCAGTGGCCTGGATCCCCAGCGCCAGCCCGTTCCCGAAGGAAAGCCCGGCCCGGTAAGCCTGTCCTCCCAGATCCAGCTCCAGGATGGCGGCGATGGCTCCGTCCCCCACGGACCTGGCCGCCGTCTCCACGACCCCCGCGCTCATCTGGAGCCCCTTGACAAGGCCCGCATCCACGTAGATGCCGGACTGCATGGCCTTCCTGGACGGAGACGCCACGCCGAGGCCGGTGTCCAGGTTCTCCAAGAGGGATTCCCCCGCGCTCTCCCCGGCCGCTTCCAGCTGCTCCTTCGCCTTCTCCATCCCGTCTACAAGCCCCTGCACCACATATTCCCCGCTCTCGCTGGCCTCCATGTTCAGGGACTCGGCCAGTTCATTCCAGTCTTCCGCTCCTCCGGCCGCCAGCTCCCCGATGGACTGGCTCAGCTCCTGGCCCCAGTCGTTGGACATACTCTTTATGTCCACGCTCTGGCTCCAAAGCTCATTGGCCTTCGCCAGCTCATCCCCGGACATGTTCACGAATTCCTGGACGTAGGTGGAGCCCTCCGGCCCCAGGGAAGCCAGGTACTGCATGAGTCCCTCATCGATGGCCACCACCGTCCCGTCCGTCATGGTCTTCGTCTCGGTCATCAGGGTGTTCATGTTCTGCTCCCAGGCGGCCACGCCGTCCACCTGGCTCTGCATGTTGGAGAGGATCTGCTCCTTCGTGATCTCCGTCCCGGCACGGAACTCCTCGAACATATTCATCTGGGATTCCAGGGTCCCGGTGATGCTCTCCTGCATAGAAAGGACGGAATTGGCCACATCCACGGCCTTTCCCTGCATATCGGCGGACAGGTTGTTAAACGCTTCCAGCTCCTGGCCTGCCGCCGTGATGGAGGCCTGGGCCGTTTCCCCGTAAGCCTGCCCGACCCCTTCCACCGAAGCCTTCCGCGCGGCGTCGCTCTCATTCATCTCCCCGGCCTTTTCCATGTAGCTGTCCGCGGAAGCCGTGGCCGCATCCACCGCGGCCTGCTGCTCCTGCACCGCCGCCGCGGCTTCCTCCTGCTGCCCTTCCAACTCTCCGATCTCATCCGTCAGGATCCGTACGGCCTCCCCATAGGACACCGTCTCCCCGTTCACCTCATAAGTCCGGTCCTCCAGCTGCGCCATCTGCTCCGCGTAGATCCCCGCCTCATCGGAGCCGGAAGCCAGCGCTTCATTGTACTTCCTCGTCGCCTCTTCCAGGTCTTCCTGCCTGGCCCTCTCCTGGGCCTCGATACCCGACAGCTTCCCCTTTTTCCTGAGGAGGGTATCCGAGACCTCTCCCTGGGTCTCCTGTGCCTTCGTCAGCTCCGTCGTGGCTTCCACCACCGCATCATAGGACTCTGCCGCCGCCCGGGTATACGCCTCTGCCAGGGCCATCCTCTTCATGTTGTCCACATAGGCCAGGATCTCATCGCTGCCCATGTTTAACTTCCCGGTCACGGAATCGATCTCCAGCCCCATCTCCGGATACAGGGAATTGAGCTGCCCCACGAGGGACGCCATCCTCTCCTGCTCCTCACTGGTGAGGGAAGTCTGCTCCGCCAGGCCGGCCAGCTCATCCGCCGCCGAAGAGGCCATGACCGCCCTTGTCTGGGCATCCTCCACAGAAGCCGCCGCCGTTTCCAGGGTGCCGGATAACTGCTCTCTGGACTCCTCCAGGGAATCCCCCATGGCTGTGACCTTTTCGTTCAGCTCCTCCACCACTGTTCCGGTGTCCTCAGAGTCGGACCGGAACAGGCTCAAGACTCCTAAGAACGTTGTCACTCCGGCCACCAGCATAAAGACCGGGCTGGCTCCCATGGCCGTATTGAGTCCCGTCTGGGCTGCCGCCGCCGCTTCACTGGCCGCCGCCTGGGCTCCCGTGGCCGCGGTATTGGCCGACGTGACCACGGTATCCGCCGCGGTGGCCTCCGTATGGGCCGTGATCCGTCCCACCAGCTCCAGGATCCCGCTCCCGGTCTCCTTTACATGGCTTAAGAACGAGGAAGCTTTCTTGGTGACCCACATGGCTCCCATGGCCGCTCCCGCCGCGGTGGCCGCCGGTACGATGGTATCGATATGGTCCGCCAGAAGGTCCATCCCCTTCTGGGCCGCCGGCAGGAACTTCGTCAGGACCGGGACTGCCACCTGCGTCTGGAACGTCCGTCCCAGAGTCTTGTACTGGTTGGTGATGCTGTCATATTTGACGGTCTTTAAGCTCTCCATGCTGCCCCGGGCATCGGCATACGTATCCTTTACGTCATCCAGTGCCGTGATGACCGCCATGGCATTATCTTCCCCCAGGGCAGACCAGGTGCTGCTGGCGATGGTCAGGGCCTCCTGCTGGTTCTCCATCTGGGAAAGGTCCCGGATCACCGAATAGAACACATCCTTCGTGGAGGCCTCTCCATCCTGCCAGGCTGCGAAGAGCTCCCTGGTCCCTTCCGAAAACGAGTCCAGATTGGCCTGGATCCGCCCATCCGATAAGGAGATCCCGAACTCCTTCACGAAGTCGTTGACCTTATCCAGGTTATAGGCTCCGGAATCCAGACCGTTTTGGAGGATCGTGAACATCTCCTCCGCCGAAAATCCCGCCTGTCCCCAAAGCTGGCTGTATTCCGCGATGTTGTCGGCCAGTTCCCCGGACCGGTCCAGGCCGTTCTGGGCGCCGGTCACCATGTAGTCAAAAGCCTCGTCGGCGGAAAGCCCCATGTTGGTCATCAGGGCGTCCACGCCCCGCAGGCTTTCCGAGAAATCCATGCCGAAGGTATCGCTGAGCGCCGTGACATTCTCAGTCAGGGCCTTTACCTTCTCCGGATCCGTCTCATGGGTATACTGCCGGACCAGCGCCATCCCATCGGCCACTTCATAGATGGAATCTCCATATCCGCTCTCCCAGGTCTCCCTCATGACCTGGGAATACCCTTCCATCTCCTCTTTGGCCGCTCCCGTACTGGCGGCCAGCTGGCCCTCGGCAGCCTGAAGGTCCGAAGCGCCGGCAAAGGCCGACTGGATCCCCCCGGCCAGGGCGCTCACCCCTTTTTCGATGGCCGCGGAAGCCAGGGACCCCTTCAGGACGTCTCCGAAGATACTGGCTTTGTCTGTGCTCTCTTCCAGGTCTTCCCCCAAATCCCTGACGGAATCTCCCAGGTCTCTTGCGGATCTTCCCGCCTCCTCAGAAGCCTTCCGCATATCATCTGATGCATCGGCATACTGGTCTCCCATATCCTTTGCCTTTTTTCCCGTGTCCTTCAGATCATCCGACATGGAATCCAGCACTCCCGCTACGGACTGGGCTCCGGACCTGGCTTCCTTTTCCAGCTGGTCAAAATCCTTTTCCACCTCGTCCGTGTTCAGCCGGACATCGATCTCTACTTTATGGTCGGACACACCGCGTCACCTCCTCCAATCTGCGGTGGACATACTCCTTAAGGTCCCGGTTCCTCTGGGCCAGTTTCACATGATGGTCCACCGTCAGCTCATCCTCCAGCGCGTATAACTTCTTCCATTCCTGGATCCGCTTCGCCTCTCCCGGAGGGAGCCCGGATGTATCCATCCCCCGGATCCTCATGACCTTCCGGATCCTCTGGCCATCGTCCAGCCCTTCAAAAAGAGCCTGGAACTTCCACCAGTGGAGCTCCTCTATCTCCTGAAGGTCGATCCCGTACTGTCCCAGGAACGCGGCGTAGATGAGGAGCGCATCCTGCTCAAAGGAGTACAGCGCCTTTTCCTTCCGGAACTCTTTTGCCGTCCTGTTGCGCGGCTCCTCTTCCTTCCCCTTCCTCCCGCAGTTATAAAACCACAGGATCTGCCGGACCGCTTCCTCTTCGTCCGCCGGGATCTCAGGATAATACAGGTATAACATCTGCCGGAGCTTCAGATGATCCGGGATCTTCTTATCCCGGACCAGGAGCTCAAACAGGAGAGAAGTACGGAATCCGGATTCGATCCGGTATTCCGCACCTCCGATCATGACGCTCTCCGGCAGAGGATCGATCAGGATGTTCATTTTCTCCGCTTCGCTCTTTCCGGACTGTACTGCCTAAGCTGCTCCTGCACGGCAGAGGACAAGAGCTCCGGCAGATACAGACGGTTCAGGTTCCGCATGACATGAGACACCAGATAGACCGTCCTCATATCTTCACGGTCCCGGAAGACCTTCTCCCCGCTCCCTCCGCCAAAGAACTTGTCCAGCCAGTCCTTCGTATGGGAGATCTCTTCCCGGATCACCTGACTCTGCCGGATGCCCTTCGTGCTCTCGATCTTCACGAGAGTGTCTGTGAGCTCATCCACCGCCGCTTCCAGTTTTTCGGCATCGTCCGGATCTGCCAGATCAAAGGGCAGCTCCAGGGCCGCGTCTAAAATCTTGATCTCCATGCGCTTCCCTCCTGTATGTTATGCCATCCGTATCTCAGCCGATGGAGGCCGCGGTATACGTATACTCAGCCGGCAGCTCCCCGGCCTTTCTTAAATCGATATCAATGGATGAGGACTCTCCGGCGTTGCCGGATCCATCGCTGTTAACGATGATGGAGACCTTTCCCTTCTCTCCTTTTCCGGTCAGGATGCAGAAATACACATAGGGCACGATCACGCTGTTGCCGGTGCCGTACTTCATTTCATGGGACAGCAGGAAATCCTGGGCCGCGTCCCCGATATACCGGTCGCCGGTCACCTTGAAAGCCCGCTGGGTCCCTGTTTTCTGGGTGGACTGGCCGGCACGGATATACGTCTTATCCTGGGTGATGGGATTCATCTGGGCATCCAGTCCGGCGACTCCCATCTCCACCACCTCATAATCATCCTCGCTTTCGGACTCCCCGGTGTCGATGGCCAATACATAATCGTCATTGGTCGCGTATCCGGTAAACTCCGCATCCGGTGTATAGCCTGCCATTAATTCACTCAGTTTCATACTCTTTCTCCTTTCAATAGCTGATCTTAAAGTTGATGATGCAGGAATACAGGACGTTTCCGTCCTCCTGCCTTCCCGCCTTATTGGGTTCCGACGCGATCACCGCGCCGCGGGCCTGGTAGGATCCTCCTGACGGAGACTTCCACTTTTTCTTATAGTAATTGCATATCCCGGACAATGCTTCCACACAGTCCGGTTCTTTCTCTGCCGGCCGCTTTATCAGGAACAGGACCGGATATACACCGACGGACGATCCGCGGAAATACTCTTTTTCCACACGTCCGTCTCCCAGCTCCATATAGATCCGTCCATCGTCGGACAGCTCCGACAAAGCGATCCGGATGTCTTTCAGCTCCCTTTCGATCTCATCCCGAATGTTCATCAAAAGCTCTGTCTGAGGCTGCATCCTACTTTCCTCCCATCAGCCGCTCTATTCCCCTGGCCCAGTCTTCTCCATAAATTTTTTCCGCGTGCTTTGTCCACTCCGCCCGGGCCATCATACTGGTATAGGACAGCTTCTCCGGTCCGTATGTCCTGTTTCCCGGATTTCCATGCATGACCAGTCCCTGATGCTGGTAATGGGCATACGGCGTATTCCACCGGATCGTCAGCTTCCCCTTATCCGCCCGCCGGTCAGAATGTAAGAAGGCGCTCCTCTGCAGACTTCCGCCTCCGCCATTTCGGGACAGTCCGCCGGAAACAGGCACCAGCTGGTTGATATCCTCGATGATCTCATCCCGGTAGTCCGTCAGAGCTTCATCCGCCCACCGTTTAAGTCTCCGCTCTTCCCGGCTCCGGTCGATATGGATGTTAACCTGCATATCTCACCATCCCGATCTCATAGTGATGCAGCCTTTTTTCGTCATACAGCGGCTCCACAGATACGATCCTGTATCTGGTTCCCTGAAAATCCAGGATCAGATCCTCTTCCAGGGTCCCCGCTGTGTTCAGGCTGTTTTTGCAGTCCACAAACAGGACTGCCGAAAGCTGCATCTCCCTGTCGTTTTTATCCCGGACAACGCGGCTGGAAGGTTCTATCCGGATACGGACCAGATTTCCCATAAGCTCCAGATTTCCTCCTCCCCACTGACCCGTTTCCGTTTCTCTGTATACGGAAGCCTGATGAGAAAGCAGGCTCTTGGGGATCGCCTTCATGGCCCTCCACCTCCCCGGTATAAAAGTCCTGTCGGCATCAAGAGACGGACTGCCCGCGGCGAATACACAGACTGCGCAGCATACCCTTCCGCGCCGTTCCCCTGTGAAAACGAGTACTTTCCCAGGCTCCCGCTCTGCAGGCCGGCGCCGTTATCCAGATCCGATCCGCCGTTGGCGTCCAGATATTCCATTTCCGCACAGACTGCCATCCGGATCCTTTCCTGCACATCCTCCCGGAAGCTGTCCATCCTGTCCTCTTGTATCCTGTATAAGCTCATCTCTTCTATGATCTCCGCCGCCCGTTTTTCAAGGGATGGGAAATCCGCTTCCGCAATGGGCTCCCCCATGTATTTCTCCGTATAGTCCTCCATCGTCACATATGACATATCACCACCTCCTTTTCCCGTGCTGTTCTTTTATCCGATGGAACCGGCCTTTGCCTGCCGTACGGCTCTGTTCTCCGGATGCCGACCCGTATTCAATGGCAAGCTCCTTTCCCGCAGCGCTTTCTCACAACCTGATATATATTCTCCTGACCGCCGAAAATACATGCCGGGACAAATTCTTTTCCGGCTGTCCGGGCAAAAGAAAAGCTCCCTGCAAACGGTTAAAATCCGTCTGCAGGAAGCATGACTTCCGGTCAGGCTGTATGCGCACAGTCTTGTGCCGGTACGGTATATGGGGCTTCGCCCGGCAAAAGGCCGGGCGAATACGAATGATGCTCTACATTTCGTTATGATCAACTTTTAGATCAAAGCTTTTATCATGTTAACCTCTGTATCCGTTAAATTGTTGACAGCAATCCCACGTAGTTGATCCTGATCATCCAGATAAAATTGAATCTTTTGGTTTACGATAATTTCTCTTATATCGCATTGTCCATGGAAACTGCACATAAATTTATTGCCAGCCAAAGCAGCATAATAGTGACCTTCAGCATCCACATAGTCATTCGCTTTTTTGAATATACTCCGGTCTACTCTCATATTTCCATATGATATATGACTATCTGGAAATGAAATTTCTCTAAAGCAGTTAGCATCTATAAAAATAGTTATACTTTTTATCGTTCCTGTTTGACTATTGACACCGATTTCAAGCGGGGGATTACTTCCATCACCGGATAGACGCCAATAACTGAATATTCGTGATCTATCATTTGGATCATTGTTGACTGACACCATCACTAAATCATCTGCCAGCTTTTCAAATTCAACATGGGGATCTGTTTCGCTGACATTTTTACCGATTTTTGTTAAATACATCTAATGTCTCCTATTTCATCAATGTATGATATATTCCACTTCTCTTCTTCAACCTCCGCCGCTCTGTTTTTCTGCGGCTCTGAAACAAACCTCCCGTTCCGTCTAAAAGCCGGATGGCAAAAAAACACTCGGCTTCTAAGACATCGTCTGGTAAAGCCAGACAAACTATCACTAATAAAACTCAAACATTAAGTTTTGGGTATCAAATCCTCCCAATACTTGCCGGATCTGCTTTTCCAGATTACTGTTATCATATAAGTAATCTATATATCGTTTGATTTTTTCAATAGATATTTCACTCTCTGTTTTTAATACTTCATAATAACAATTCTTATGCAACAGTATCACTTCTTTTGGAATATCATCTGCTTTTTTCTTTCCAGTTTTGTTCAGCAGATATTGTTCAAAGTCCAATTTATCAACTAGCCGGATATTCATTTCGTATTCGTATAATTCCAGCCTTCTTCCGCCGAAAACATAATAGGGCATTATTATGCAATCATCTATTTTTATATGTTCTTCACTTATATTCTTTATCGCATCATAAAGATCCGAAAATTTATAAAGAATTTCATCATTATATAACTCTGTTGCATTTAATGCCCGTATAATCTCATCCAGATATTTCATAGATCACCTCTTTCTGGAATATATGGATCTGTGCCCAAGTGGATGGGGAAGCATGACTTCCGGTCAGGCTGTATGCGCACAGTCTTGTGCCGGTACGGTATATGGGGCTTCGCCCGGCAAAACTGAGCAAGTGACGTTTAAACTTTCTGCTTCCATGATATTCAAACAAAAACTCCTCCGGAAAATCCATTTTTCATTCTTCATATTTATATTTTTGATACATCATCTCGGTCTTATCGGCCGCTTTTCTCACCAGTCCATTATCAGCATGCTTCTGAAGCATGAGCTTTGTTCGCGAAAAATCAAGCCCAAATTTTTCTTGATAATACGATAAAAAATCAAGAACTGCTTTTACAATATTTTGATCATTCAGACAATCCATCTGATTTCGGTCTTGCCAATCTTGATACACCGCCTTATCCATGGGCTTACCATCTCCCCAAAGTTCAGGAGATACCGCTCCCAGGAAGCTGCCTAGATCATCCTCCGGATATGACTCATAGCATTGATCTAAAATATAAAAAAACATTAAAAATGACTGCATTGCTTTCATTTTTTCTCCTTTTTTAATCCTGTCTTTGGATTCCATGATCTTGGTTTCTCGTTAACTCCTCCTTCAAAAATATTTCCATTTCTGGATTCCACCCATACTTGACTTCCATTACTCTGAATCTTTGTATACCATTCATTTCCATATTTATCAGTTCCGCGAAAATTTTCTAGATCATTCGCAACATCTTCCAATAAAGCTCTATTTTCTGGTGTGTCTGGAATGTGGCCTTCATCCTCCGCTTCTCCCCTCAGTATACCCTCTCTCCTTCTCTTCTTCAACCTCCGCCGCTCTGTTTTTCTGCGGCTCTGGAACGGACCTCCCTTCCTCTCCGCCGCCCCGCAAAACGGCCTTCGGCTGCTTTCCGGCCTCTGTATCCTTCTTATCCCATCCAGGCACCTGCTCCCGTTCCGGCCTCCGGACCAGATTTTCCTGGCTGTTTACATAGTCCCGCAGCTTCTGCTCTTTTCCGCGCAGCGCCTTCCTTGCTTTCGCAAGGGCCTCCTGGTCTCCGGCCTCCCGGTACAGCATACACAGCCGCTTCTGCTTCCGCACTCTCCGCTCCAGCTCTCTCTGGGTCTGGATCTTCCTATACTCCTCATCGTTTTCTTCCAGATCCCCCGTGGGAATATACCGCTCCCGGCTCACCCCGGGAATAAACGGCACGCCGTGGTGACCGCAGTTGATCCCGAACAGCCCGTCAGGCTCTCCATAGCTGGAAGAAGAAAGGGGATAATACGGCAGCTTCTTTCCATTCCGGTCCACGGTGTATCCGCTGCCATTGTTCCGGTCAAAGATCTTTCCCTGATCCCCGGCGCACTTGGGACGCGCCCCGGAGTGGCTGCTGACCTGGATCAAGTGGTATCCCCGCTCCTCCATCCTGGCAAATAAAGCCTCTGAGGCCGCATTCTGGGCCGCCGTACGCAGGACCATGCTGCTGTAAGCCTCCGGCGTCCATTTTCTCCCTGCCCGGTCAAAAAAGGCCGCGATCCCTTCTTCATTGAACCGCCGCAAGGCCGCCTCCAGAGCCTGGCTCCTGCTCTGGGCCCCCATAGCCTCCTTTGCCGCCTCTTCCCCCAGGATCTCCCGAAAATCCTTTGCCACGGCCTCCTCCCGGTCCCCGGAGCAAATATCTCCCACCAGCCTCCTGTAGGAATTTGCCGCCTGATAGAGCAGCGTCGTATTGCTGCTGTTCAAGGATTCCCAGACCTGGTCATAGACCTTTTTAACGGCCTCCCGCACATGAGCGCTCATCTCCTCCCCCTCACCGGAGGATCGCGTCCTGGCCAAAGCCTGCCCGGCCATTTGGAAACACATCTCCCTGGCGGCCTTCTGGCTGGGGGCGGCGCTTGCGGCAATGATCCGCATATTTTCTTCATTCAGCCTGCCGATCTCCGCCAGCTTTTCAAACCTCCATCTGTCCGAATCCACAGGCCTTCCGTAATCCCGGATATGGCGGACGATATTGGACATCAGCCGCGCCTCCAGCTCCTCATAGATCCGGGCCATGGGATCGGAGGCCTCCTGCCGCTCTGTCCTGTTCAGATTCATTCTCCGTCACCGGACACGGGATCTGTACGGCCCATACTGCTCCAATCGATCTCCGTTCCTGTACCCGATTCTTCCTCCGCGATCCGCCTGATCTCCTTCTGCGCCTCTTCCCGGCTGCACTTTCCGATCTCCATGATGGCTGAGATCCTGGACTTCAGACCTCCCTGCACCAGCTTAAGATTCCTGTCTATGGAAGTATTGGCGTCCTCGATGACAGAGTCGTCAAAATCAACGGACACCTCCAGATCCTCGCCCATCCCGTCCAGAAAAGCCACTGCCTGAGCCATGCGGACGATGGCGGCGCGGACCGGGATTTCATTCTTCTTGAGATTCTGATACAGATCCGATCTGTCGGAGATCACCTCCGTGGCCGTCTTGACGCCGGAACCGGTAAACTGATAATGCCTGGTACCCAGACCGCACTTGAAACTGCACAGATCCAGAGCTCTCTGGATGCCCAGCTCATGCTCCTGGGCCCGGATGGTCATATCCACCTCCGTAGGCTTCAGATCGCTGTTCCTGTCGCTTGGCATCTGGTAAAAGACCGTTTCCGACGGATCAAATTCCGGCACAAAGACCGTCTCCGACCTGTCCCCCTGCTGCCCCATGGCCATCCTCGCCATGGAGATGGGCACCAGTATCCGCTTCCTGCCCAGGACAAACTCATTGATATAGCTGTCAAAGACCAGATCGCAGGCCTTGATCTCATCCAATGCGTTGGCAAACACGGAGATCCCCATGGGACTGTCCAGATCGATATTGTTGACGATATTGGGCGTGATAAACTGGAACAGCGGCTTTCTCGAGCCGGTCCGGATGACCGTATGCATATTTCCGGGAAAAGGGACCGCCGCTCCGGAGTCCACATCCGCGATCCTGTTTTCCAGATAATACTCCCTGGGATCCTCCCCATCCTGCCGCCGTCCCAGCCGGTGGATCTGTAAATAGATGCACTCTTTCCCTCCGTAATTCCGGTAGCTGCCGAAGGCGCACTCCGTCACGTCTCCGTTATCGTAGCTGAGAGGATAGATCATATCGGCCCGCACATAGTCGATCACGATATTTCCCTCCGGCCCCAGATATTCCACCAGCGCTCCCGTTCCAAGCGCAAAGGCCAGCTCGATCAGCTGATTCCCCCTCACCCGGAAATTATTGTTCTCCAGGATCTCATTGAGACGCGGCTCATAATTTTCCGCTTTGATGGATACTTTTTCATTCAGCAGCAGATTTGCCCAGTCCTCACAGACCTTCTTGGCCATTCCCAGCCGGTAGCGCTTCTCAGACCTTAACCTGGCGCCGTCGTAGATCTTGTAGGTATGGAAGCGGCTCACCTCGTTCTGGTACCATTCCAGCCATTCCGCGATATAGCTGTAAGTCTCTTCCACCGGCAGGCTGTAGCCCAGCCCTGATAAATACTGCTTGATGGTTACTCTTTTCATCTCCCTATCCCTTTCTGTCTAAAAATAAATACTACCCGGACCAGGATCCGCCGGGCATCACGGCCCATTCAGATACAAGATCTCATTCTGGACGCTCTCTGTGCTGTACTCCGTACTGTCCAGACTGTCCACATTTACCGTCCCGTCATCCAGCCGCACATCCTCAAACCGCCTCTTCTCATCATAGACAGCCTGGCTGAAGGCTTCTGTCACATGGACACAGTGGGACATGACCTTCCATCTGTCCTGGGCCATCAGGCTATTATAAAAAGAGATCCTGTCGTTCACGGGCCCTTTGATGGCATTCCGGATGGAAATCTGCACGCCTGCTTCCGCGCAGGCATATTCCAGTCCGGAGATCAGAGTCTGCTCCGCGCTGTCGCAGTAAGCCTCATAGACCTTATACTTCTTCCGGGCCTTCCTGACAAAATCCAGAAAAGCCTCCTGGAGCTGGCTGGGATTGATGCGCTTCTTTAAATAAAACTCATCCAGCACCACCACCTGCCTGTAGCCCTTCGTAAAACCGGTCAGGGTAAAAGAATGAGCCGATCTCGTACCTCCGAAATCGACTCCTATCGCTGCGTATATGATCTTATTTTCTTCCAGCCATGCCTCGTCCACCAGATACCGGCCCGGATCTTCCGCAAACTGCGGATAAATGACGCCCTCCGCCGCTGCCCACTGGCCCAGCACATACCGTTTATAGAACACGCTCTCCGGCGCCCAGATCCGTCTGTACCTCTCTTTGATCCCGGGAGACAGGGAAAGATTGTCGTCCATCATAAAATGCAGATAGTAAACTCCCTTTTCCTCCCTCCGGTCGATGAACTGTTTCTTGACCAGGTTATGGGGATTCTCAGGATTGCAGTTCATCCATATCCTGGCCCCCGCCACAGAACACCGTCCGATCATCTGGTTCAAAAAACTTTCCGGAAACAGAGCCGCCTCATCGGCATAGCAGCCTGCTGCCGTAAGGCCCTGAAGCGCGTTTTTGCTGGCTTCATTCCCGGCGCTGTAGAGATAATACCGGTTGTCCCCGATCTCCAGACGCATCTCCGCCCCGGAACGGATATAAGAGTACGGCCAGCCCCACGCCTCCAGGATCTGTATCATGGGCTGTATCACATTTTTCCGGAGCGCCCCCATGGTCTTCCCCGCCAGGATAAACGCTTCTCCCGAAAAGGTTTCTTGGGACCAGAGCAAAAACCCCACGATGCAGCCGATGGTCTTGCCCGAGCGCATGGCCCCGTCGGCGATGACCAGACCATTTTCCGCAGTCTTAAGCCCCGGCCTCCACCAGTGGAGGAGTTTCCTCTGCTTTCTGGAAAACGGGACAAATCTAAATCCCTTCTGTCTCTTCTCCACAGCCGTCCTCCTCCTCATACAATTCCCGAAGTTCCTTCTCATCCGGACGCAGCATCCGCAGGAACTGCCGGATATTTTCACCGTTTTCTTCCGGATCCGTCCGGGGAACGGAAGTCCATCCTCTGAAATTGTTGGTCAGGCTGAACTTGGCCCCATTGACTCCGTCCCGGTCAAAAAGCCTCTCCTCCGTATACTGTTCCACCCTGCTCTTGGCCCTGGTGATGACCGTCTTAAATTCCGCCTTTCCCTGGTAGGACAGCAGAGAAAGGCGGTTGGTGAAGCCCAGCGCCAGAGCCAGTCCCGTGACGGTGGGCGGGCGCCTGTCCAGGACCACCGGTTTCCCCCTTCTGTCCAATACCGGATTTCCTTCCTTATCTTCCAGGAGCCTTCCTTCACAGTCCTTAAAATACTGCTCGATCAAGGTCTCGATCTCTTCCCGGCTCCGGTATCTCGGCGGCCTGCCGCTCTTTCTCTGAACTGTCATCGAAACACTCCTTTTCTCTTCCTTACTTATTCATTACCTCAGTTTCCGAGAAAAGGCCGAAATGACTTTAATTTTTCTTTGCCAAATAATTTTTCAAAGCCATCCTGCAGCTGTCCGCCGTATTTTTTCCTCCCATCTGGCAGGCCACCTGGACCCAGCTTAAACCGTCCACATACCGGAACCGGAGGATCCTGCGGATCCTGCTGTCCTCCACCTGCTGGATACTCTCCTCCAGATCCAGCAAAAGGCCGTCAAGACGCTTCCTGGCTTCCTCCATCTGCTTTCTGGCCGCCGCTTCCGCCGCCGTGTGACCCGCCAGCCTGGCGTCGATCCTCTTTACCCGCTCCTCCAGATCCTTTTTCTCCTCCTGCATATCCAGATACTGTTTCAACATTCTCTTTTCCATGGCTCAGTCTCCTTCCACGATCTTTTTCATTTTTTCCAGGCTTTTCCGGATCAGCCGGCATATCTGCGGCTGCGACAATTGAAACCTCTCCGCTATATCGCTCTGCTTCATACCTTCTCCGTAGTACAGACGCAGGATCTCCTTCTCTTTTTCATCCAGAGAGGCAACGCACCTCTCCAGCAGATCCCGTTTCCACACTTCCTCATACTCTTTCTGGTCGGCGCCCAGCAGCTGCTCCAGCCGTATCTCTCCGCAAATATCTCCCCACACAGGGATCTTCTGATTGAACGATACTGTCCTTTTATGCTTTTTCTCCCGCTTCAGATAAGCCAGGATCTCCTTTTGGATGCATTTCCCCGCATAGGTGGAAAACAGGAACCCCCGGCTCTCGTCAAAGGTTTTGGCCGCTTTGACGAGCCCCACCATTCCTTCCTGCACCAGCTCCTCATACTCATATCCCGTGTTCAGGAAAAGGCGGGCAATGTATTTTACAAGTCCTATGTTGCTCTCAACCAACTCGTCTGCATTCATTTCCGCACCTTCCATCCGGCCGTTCTAACCGGATCTGGTCACGATCCCTTCCCGGATCCTGTACCCGCCATGTTCCCGTATATAGTTCCTTACCGTCTTTCCCGTCACTCCCATGGCAGAAGCCAGATCTTCAATGGAAACTTCTCCCTGCTTCCCCAGTTCCCGGTACCAGTCATCCAGGATCTTGCACCGTTCCCGCTTTCTGGCCTCCAAAGTCCACTTGCTGCTCTTCCAGGGCGTTTCCCCGTCGGGCTGGACGTTCCTCAAAATCCCTGTCCTGTCTGCCTTATGCACCGGATACTCAAACCAGAGATTTATGGGCCGTGGTTTTGGGAATTCCCGGAGAGTCCCCTCCATCCGCCAGGCGCTCCTTCCGGCGATCCGCCTCCGCACAGACTTGAGCTCCTGCTCCAAAAGCTGCCTGTCCTCATCGGAAAGCGTGCTGCAGCAGCAGGCATACGCTTCTTTTCCCGTTCCACACTGGACAGCCTCTGCCACATACCTTCCGCAGACTTCCCGCACTTCCCGGTCCTCCTCCTCTTCCAGGAGAGGATCCGGTACCGGAAGCTGGATCAAGTCCAAAAGCGCGTCCGGATCTCTGGAAAATACCCCGGACCCGGAAGCCCGGTCTATGGATCTTTTTGTCCCCTGACTGCCTTTGCTGTGATGATGGCTGTATATGACGGCGCATCCCAGTTCTGTGCAGATCCGGTCAAACTGGCCGCAGAAATAAGCCATCTGGGAAGCGCTGTTCTCATCGCCGGTGATGAGCTTGTAAATGGGATCGATGATCACAGCCAGATAACTGCGTTCCTTTGCTTTCCGGATCAGCCTGGGAGCCAGCTGGTCCATGGGCACTGTCCTCCCCCTCAGATTCCATATGTCGATATTCTTCAGATTTCCCGGTACGAGCTCCAATCCCCTGTACACATCAAAGAAGCGATGCAGGCAGCTGACCCTGTCCAGCTCCAGGTTTACATAAAGGACTCTTCCCTTGGCGCATGGCCAGCCGGCCCAGCTGGTCCCTTCCGCTATGGCGATGCAAAGCTGGATCAGAAGAAACGATTTTCCGGCTTTGGAGGGGCCGGAGATCAGCATTTTATGGCTCTGCCGGAGAATTCCCTCGATGAGACAGGGAGCCTGCTCCGGGATCCTGTCCCAGATGCTCTCCAGACTTTCAAATTCCGGAAGTCCGTCCCTCTCCGCCTCCACAGATCTTTTCCACTCTTCCCAGGAAGCTTTTCCAAAATCAGTATCCATCAAAAACTGCTTTCTTCCGTTTCTTACGACCCCCGGCATCCGGGACAGCCTGGATGGATTCTTATTCTGGACATCGACCCGTATCCCGTGTTCCCGGCATATCCGGTAGAGAAACTCCACCCGGTTCCTGTACTCTCCATAGTCTGCCGCTTCGATCCGCACCACCGCGTGAAGCGATCTGCCTCCGGAATAGACCAGGGCCGCCACCGGGAGCTCCAGCTTCCGGATCCGTTCCTCCTGCTCCGAAAGGCTCATATCGTCCGATTCCACCAGCGCGTACCGGTAATCCGTGACATTTTCATTGCGGCAGCCGGCGCCGTCCAGAGGATTGATCCGGATCCAGGCTCCCGCCTGCGCGTTATAATCCCCAAGTACAGAACCTATATCGTCCCCGCAGCGGCTTAAAAGCTCCTCCAGCTCTCCTGCCGTCCTGTCGAAATTTCCCCTCTGGGGCTGCCAGCGGCTTCCCTTTTTCCCCTGTCTTTCCCAGCTTGCCGTCACATACCCCACAATATCCGAGGGTCTGAACAGCGTTTTCAGATAACGGATCAATTCTTCCGCCGGATGCCAATGTTCCGGCTGCGGATACGATGTTTCTTCCGGCTGTTCTTTCTTCTCCCGTCCGGCCAGCCTCCGTATATACCCCGCTGCCACAGGATGGGCCGAGCCCCGGAAGGTTTCCCATTTTCTCTCACACTCTCCGGGGTGGTATCTGGGATCCTCGCGGCTCCACTCTTCCCAGACCTTTACCGGACAGCCTTCTTCCTTGAGGGCCATCCCCACCTGGAGCCATTCCTCATAGGCAAGCTCCGACGGCCGGATCTTTTCCAAGACCTTCTCCAGTTCCTGCGCCATGCACTCACCACCTACGGCTTATACGGAAGATAACGGGCTATTTTATTATTTTTTCTGATGACTCCGCTTTTATCGGTGTATTCATTGATACACAGCTCTGCCCAGCCGCCGGCTCCTGTCACCTTCCCCCAGTCCGGCCGGACCGGGATCCCCTTTTCCTTCTGTCCGATGGCTCCGAAGAACTGCCCCAGCTTCCACTCCGTCTTGGTATTCAGGTACAGCGTGTCATAGATATGCCGTTCTCTTCCCGCCCTGTCCCGGACCAGCAGATGGAGATTGGCCATATTGCAGGCCGACATTTTCTCACTGCCGGAAAACCTTCCCCGTTCCATGGACTGGACGATAAACTCATAGATCCCCGGGGGAAAAGGTTCAAATTCCATCTCCTCTTTTATGATCACGTCATCCCATCCAAGTTCTCTGCCCAGATCATCCATTACGTCTCCTTCCTTTCCGGGATCGGCTCTCCATCCAGCAGGATCTCCTTTACCTGGCCGTCGGCCAGGACAAAATCCAGGTGCAGGCTGTCATGATAGATGCCGGCCGTCTTTGCCAGCATGACCTTATAAAACTCTTCCTTAAGCTTCTTCCGCAGCTTCATCTGGGCACCCCCTTCCGCATCAGTTCCTGTCTCCATTTTTCAAACCCCTCGGTGTCAAAAATGATCGCGCTGTTGACCTTTGTCGGATTGATCTTATGGGCAAAATTCTGTCCAAGACTCCTGTACGCCGTCATCAGGCACTCCTCCGGAAATCCCATTTCCATCAGTTCCGATTTTCTCATGATCGGTTTTGGATATTTCATTTTCCATACCCCCTTATCACAACTCGTGACAACTAAATCATACAACCAGAACATATGTTTGTCAACACATTTCGTGACTATTTCGTATTTACTTTTTTCACTAATTGTGATAATCTGTTTCCAGGAGGTGCAGAAATGGGCGATTTTCAAAATGTTTTCAAAAAGCTCAGAAAAGAACATGGATACACACAGACACAGCTTGCGGAAAAGCTACAGACCTCCCGCAGCCGCATCGGCATGTACGAGACTGGAAAGCGGGAACCTGATATGGATATGCTGAAGCAGATCGCGGATCTGTTCCAGGTGGATATAGACTATCTGACGGGCCGCTCTGAGATCCCCAGAAAAGAACTGCATACCGGTTATTATCTGGATCCGGAAACAGCCGAAACGGCGCAGGCCATCTCCGAAAACAGGGAGCTGCGGGCTCTATTTGACGTCAGCCGGGATTCCTCTCCCGAAGATCTGAGAGCCCTGCACGATATGGCCCTGATCCTGAAGCGAAAAGAGCGTGGTGATTACAGTGACGAAGGATGTTAATGTATATCTGATGGATTTCCCCGTGCGGGGCAATGAGATGGTGACGGAAAACGAGGACGGCAGCTATACCATCCTCATCAATGCCCGCCTGTCGGACGAGGGCCGGCTGCGGGCTTACGAACACGCGCTGCGCCATATAGAGGCCAACGATTTTGAAGGCGGGAACGTCCAGGATATTGAAAAAGCCGCCCACGGCCTGGCTCCCGTACCGGTTCCTTCCTCCAGACCTCAGGCTGTCCGTACAAGGCGCCGGAGGCGGAGACGAAAAAGCCGCTGGTCCGAATATGACCGGAACCGCAGAGAATTTCTGGAACAGTTCTGCCTTGCGGATCCCCGTCCCGGCCTCCATACCAGACAGGTTGAAAATTCCATGACTCTGGATCTTCAAAAAAAATAATTTCCCCAGGTATAAATCCTGGGGTTTTTTATATGGTTCTATATGAAATTTCCAAATCTATCTTCAGGGAGAGGATCAAATGGCGAAGAAAAAATACACTTTAAATTCCCGCGGCTGCTATGCCACAAGGGTCTGGGACGGAACCTACAACGCCGACGGCAGCAAACACCGGGCTTATATTTCTTCCAGGAAATCCAGCAAAGATCTGGAGGATAAAGTCCGCGCCCTGAAGCAAAAAGTGAAGGAAGGGAGCGTCCATTCCAATTCTGGGATCCTGTTCGGCATATATGCGGAATACTGGCTGAAAACCTATAAGGGCGTCCGGACGCCCAATACACAGGCCATGTACCGGAATATCCTGGATCATCACCTCTCCCCTCTCTATTACTGCCGCGTCGCCGACCTCAACAAAAGCCACTATCAGAGCATGATAAACCTGGCCTTTGACAAGCCGCGCACCTGCCAACAGATCGCCCTCACCTTCCGGCAGATCATAAAGTCCGCCGTAACAGATAAATGTCTCCCTTCCGGCGCCTTCTCGGAAATCTGCGAAGGGGTCTCTCTGCCTTCCTACAGAGCCGCGGAACGAAGAGTCCTGACTCCCATGGAGAAAGAAGCCCTTTTGACAGCCGATTTTACGCCAAGGGAGCGCGCCTTCGTCTTTATCCTCTACGGCTGCGGCCTGCGCCGCGGAGAAGCGCTGGCCCTGTTGAAGGAAGATGTCGACTTTAAAAAGAAAGTCATATCCGTCACCAAATCTCAGGCCTTCAGCGGAAACGACTGCTATTTGAAAGCGCCCAAAAGCGTATACAGCACCAGGACCGTCCCCATGCCGGACGAACTTGCCTCTTACTTAAGATCCTATACGAAGGATCTCCAGGCTCCCCGGCTCTTCCCACAAAGGGACGGCAGTCCCATGACTTTATCCGGATATAACCATATGTGGAAATCCATTCTTCGGAAAATGAACCAGGCTGTGGGCGGTTCCGAAGAAAAGCCGGTGATCCAGGGACTGACTGCCCATATTTTCCGTCACAACTACTGTTCCGCCCTCTGCTACCAGATCCCGTCCATCAGCCTAAAGCGGGTGGCAGCTCTGATGGGCGATACCCTTTCCATGGTGACCAGCGTATACAATCATCTGATGGAAGAACAGCAGGATATCACGAAGACCATCAACCGGGCGCTGGAGCTTTGATCCGCAGCTCTGCCGTCCCATAAAATTTAAAAAAACTGTCTTTGCGAGATCCGCCGCCTGCGGCAGGTTATCTGATGCCAGCAGCACTCGTCTGTATGATCCCACAAAGTGTCTTTCTATAGAATAAAAAATACCCGCAGGATCCGAAAGGACCTTGCGGGCAGCATAATCATATAAACGGGCATGAAAAAATGCCCAGAGCCGGAATCGAACCAGCGACACGAGGATTTTCAGTCCTCTGCTCTACCAACTGAGCTATCTGGGCAAAGACATAAAATGTCTAGTTGCGGGGGCAGGATTTGAACCTGCGACCTTCGGGTTATGAGCCCGACGAGCTTCCGAACTGCTCCACCCCGCGGCATTACAGATATAAAGTTGTTTGAGTGGGGGAAGATGGATTCGAACCATCGAAAGCACTGCTAACAGATTTACAGTCTGCCCCCTTTGGCCACTCGGGAATTCCCCCATAAAGCCGATGATCGGACTCGAACCGATAACCTGCTGATTACAAATCAGCTGCTCTGCCAATTGAGCCACATC
>CAJFUL010000070.1 GCA_904420245.1 Candidatus Paralachnospira avium | reverse complement strand
CTGCCATGGCAGCGCGCCTCTTTCTCCTCTATATGGTTTTATTTCCTCGTGATATACAGCTCGCAGTAGTCGTCTCCGCCGCCTATGCGCTTGGGAAAATCCAGCTTGGCGTGATGGAAATTGCTGGCCCGGCCGAAGTCGCCCTTATTGGCCAGATTGCACAGCTCGTCGATGCGCTCGTCGGAAAGTCCGTATTCCCTCCAGGCGTCCACCAGAGGACAGCGGTGGAACTTGGCTACGCACTTGTCCTCCTCCTCGCAGATGATCTCCTTGTCGAACATCTCCCAGAAGGGGCCCTCCTTGGAACACATATGATGAAGGAGATCCAAAGGCTCGTCTCCTTCCTCTCCGGCGCTCACGCCTACACCGTACTGGAAGATGGCATCGTCCGTCAGCTTCTCAATGTCACAGCCCTGGGCCTTGGCCGCCTCCAAAAGCAGATGGAACCAGATGGCCCTCTGGCGGATCCCCATGTACAGTCCCTGCACCATTTCCGAATCCTGTTTTTTCCCCATTCCCGATCTCTCCCTTCTCCGGATTCCTTTTCTCCCTATATTCTAGCACTTCCGGTCCGGGAATACAATGCGCTTACACGATTTTGCTGCCGTTGGCCGTCAGCTTGAACCGCAGGCCCAAAAGCTCCGCCGCTCTCCTGCACATCAGCATCCTCTGGAGAAAGATCTCAAAATAATCCATCATGGAGCATATACTCTCATCCAGCTCGATATTCAGGAGGATGACCTTTTTCTCCGTCTGGATGGTCAGCTGGGAAGTCTTGGCCGCATAGTTGACCCGGTCATGCTTGTCAAAGGTCTCCTTCTTCTTATTGCGGACCCGGTTGCGGCGCACATCCGTCTTATCCGCCAGGATCAAGGCCGCCGACACGGCGTCCACGGCCGTTCCCGTATGCTCGTCGTGCTCGCCGATGGCGCTGGCGATCACCGCGATCTCCCCGGGATCCATCCCTCTCTCCCGCAGCAGCTGGAAGGCCATCAGGGCTCCGCTGTGGGCATGGTCGTTGCGGTTTATGCAGTTGCCCATGTCATGGAGGTATCCGGCTATCCTGGCCAGCTCCACCGTCCGCTTGGGATACCCCAGCTCCTTCAGGATCTTTCCGGCCGTCTCCGCCGTCTTGACCGCGTGCTTCTCGGAATGTTCCGTAAAGCCCAGGGCGCCCAGCACCGCGTTTCCCTGCTCGATATAGGCCCGGATCTCCGGGTCCCCCTTGAGGCTCTTATAGGTAATCTCTTCCATATCTACATCTCATCCTTTACATAGCCTGCCACATTCAGGGCATGATCCGAAACTCTCTCCAGGTTCCCCATGATGTCCAGGAAGATCACGCCGTGGGAGGCACGGCACTCGTTGTTGGCCAGTCTCGCGATATGCTTGTCCCGCAGATCCTCCTCCATGGTGTCCACCATATCCTCATATTTGACCACCTGGCGGATGGAATCGGCGTTTTCATCCCGTCTGGCCGCCACCGCGTTCTCCACGGAGCCGACGGCGCATTTGAAGATCTCTTCCAGATCCTCCTGGGCCATGAGCGAAAACTGGATGTCTCCCTGGATCTTGCTCTGGGCCAGCTCCGCGATATTCTCCGCGTGGTCCCCGATCCTCTCGAAGTCGTTGACCGTATACAGCAAGTTCTTGACCTGCTCCGACTGATCCTCCATCAGGGACAGGCTGCTGACCTTCACCAGATAATCCGTGAGGGCGCTGGCCATAAAGTCGATGGTCTTCTCATTGGCAAAAACCTGGGAGACTGCCTTCTCGTCATTGGCCATGACCGCCTGACGGCCCAGCTTCACATTGTCAAGGGCCAGCTCTCCCATGTGGATGACCTCGCGCTTTGCCGTCTCAATGGCAAAGGAAGGGGTCTCCAGGATCCTGGAATCCAGATGGGACAGGATCTCCTCCTCCAGCGTCTCCTCCGGACTTTCCTTCTCCCGGACGATCCTGCCGGAAAGGGACACCAGCTTATTGGCAAACGGGAACAGGATAATGGTATTCAGCACATTGAACACCGTATGGAAAATGGAGATCTGGGTACTGCTGATCAGCGAGTTGGCCCACGCCCCGTTGAGGGAAAATACGATGAACATGACGATCCCGAAGATCACGGCTCCGATCACATTGAAGGACAGATGGATCACCGCCGCCCGCTTGGCCGTCCGATGGGCCCCCGCGCTGGCGATGAGGGCCGTGACGCAGGTACCGATATTCTGGCCCAGGGTGATATAGACAGCCGAGTTCCAGGTGACGACTCCATTCATGGCCAGAGTCTGCAGGATACCTACGGAAGCAGAAGAACTCTGGATGATGCCGGTGACGATAACGCCGGCCAGGATCCCAAAGATGGGATTGCTGCCGAGGACAGAGAAGATCTGCCCGAATATGGGCGCATCCCGGTAAGGCGTGATGGATCCGGACATAAAGCTGAGACCGATGAACAGGATACCGAATCCTGCCAGGATGGTCCCGGCTTCTTTTTTCTTTTCCTTTTTGGCAAACAGCAGGAGGAAGGCCCCGGCGCCGATGAGCACAGGCGCGAAGAATTCCGGCTTGAGGACCTCGCCCCACTCGCTCATGGATACCAGCCAGGCGGTGATGGTGGTACCGATATTGGCTCCCATGATGACTCCCACAGCCTGGTTCAGGG
>CAJFUL010000069.1 GCA_904420245.1 Candidatus Paralachnospira avium | reverse complement strand
TATTCAGTTAAAATACAGTAACTATGTGGCTTTCAGCCACATTCGTGGCAAAGTCGTGAATAATTCAGGATTAATACTTTCCTCATCCAGCATTTTTTCGCACATGAGCTTCGCCTTATGCAAATCGATAATCTGACTTTTTAATACTTCATTCTGCTTCTCGAGCGTTTCCTGCAATGTTACTTTTTGGGCTATAATACTTCGTATATCCTCGATAGAAATTCCCAATGTACGCAGATATGCGATCTTCTTTATATTTTCCACATCATTTTCAGAGTAATCTCTATAACCATTGTTTTCATTTCTCGAAGGCTCGATGAGTTTTTCCTTTTCATAAAAACGGATATTAGAACGGGATAAGCCTGTTCGTTCTTCTACGTCTTTTATGGTCATGTTATGCAGCCCCTTTCAAGCAACTCTATTTTACTTAATAATAAGCTATAAACAAAGTTTACAGTCAAGCATTTATCAAAAATCGTTCCTTATATAGTTAAAAAACGATCGCAGCTGACAAGACTAACGTGCTGATTTCACAAAAAGTTCACATTTCCGAATTTTGTTAAATTTTAAACTTTCAGGTTGCCTTCCCCTCCCACTATGGAGTAGAATAGAAGAAAACAAAGGAGGTAAACCATGAAATATATCATTCTAGGCGGCGTCGCCGCCGGCACCAAGGCTGCTGCCAAGCTGAAGCGGTGCGACCGCAGCGCAGAAGTCGTCATCTATACCAAGGGGGAAGATATTTCCTATGCCGGCTGCGGCCTTCCCTACTATATCGGCGGAGACATCTCTTCCAGAGACGGCCTCATCGTCAATACGCCGGCCAAATATTCCGCTCTGACCGGCGTGACCGTACATACCGGCCATGAAGCCGTGGGGCTGGACGCCTCTGCCAAAGAGGTCACCATCCGCCGGCCCTCCGGCGAAACCTTTACGGAAACTTACGACAAGCTGGTGATCGCCACCGGCGCCGTCCCCTTCGTCCCTCCTGTGGCGGGAACGGACCTGTCCGGCGTCTTCTGCGTCCGCACGCCTGAGGATGCGGTAAACATCCGGGACTATATCGAAAAGAACGGCTGCCGCAGGGCCGTGGTCTGCGGCGCCGGGTTCATCGGCCTGGAAGTGGCGGAAAACCTGCTGGGCCAGGGCCTGGAAGTAACCGTCATCGATGCGGCGTCCCAGATCATGCCCAACGCTTTTGATGAAGAGATGGCCGGTTATGCCAAGCGGCTGCTGAAAAAAGCCGGCATGAGAGTCCTGACCTCCACCAGCCTGACAGGGATCAGGGGCACCGGTCATGCAGAGGCCGTGGAGACGGATACAGGCTCCCTGCCTGCCGACCTGGTGGTCATCGCCATCGGCGTCCGCCCGGCCACCGGCTTTCTGGACGGCTCCGGACTGGAAATGTTCAAGGGCACCATCGTGGTGGACGCCCAGATGCGGACCAATCTTCCGGACGTCTATGCCGCCGGCGACTGCGCCATGGTCAAAAACATGCTGACCGGAAAGGGCCAGTGGTCCGCCATGGGTTCCACCGCCAATCTGTCCGCCAGAGTCATGGCCCTGTCCATGAACGGTTCCGAAAAGAGCTACGGCGGATGTCTCGGGACCGGCGTCGTCAAACTGCTGCCGGATCTGAACGGCGGCCGGACCGGCCTCACGGAAGCCCAGGCCAGAGCGGAGGGATACGATCCTGTATCCGCTGTCTCGATCCTGGACGACAAAGCTCACTATTATCCCGGCGCTTCCTCCTTCGTCGTCAAACTGACCGCTGACAGGGCCAGCAGGAAGCTCTTGGGGATCCAGGTATTGGGAGCGGGAGCTGTGGACAAGATGACGGACATCGCCGTCACCGGCATCTCCCAGGGCATGGCCATCGACGATTTCGACACCCTGGATTACGCCTATGCTCCTCCCTTTTCCACCGCCATCCATCCTTTTGTCTCCGCCTGCTATGTGCTGGAGAACAAGCTGGACGGCATCTTAGACAGCATGACTCCCGCGGAATATGCCGCCGGAGCCGCCAAAGGATATACCGTCGTCGACGTACAGCCCGCGCCCTCCATCCCCGGCGCCCGCTGGGTGGACCTGGTATCGGTCACTGAGCCCATCGAGGGCCTGGATCAGGATGCCAAGCTCCTGCTGGTATGCACCAAGGGAAAGAGGGCTTATCTCCTTCAGAACCGGCTGAAGGCCCTGGGCTATACCAATACCCTCGCCCTGGAAGGAGGCGCCATGTTCAA
Source organism: Candidatus Paralachnospira avium (assembly GCA_904420245.1). Lineage (GTDB taxonomy): Bacteria > Bacillota > Clostridia > Lachnospirales > Lachnospiraceae > Lientehia > Lientehia avium. Next base: position 37,667 of record CAJFUL010000069.1, on the reverse strand, counting down.
CGAAGTAAAAGTACCCAGAAACGGAAAGAAGCTGCCCCCCGAAGAGATCAAGCGGGTCAAGGGGCTTGGCTGCCTCCAGGATAAACGGTATGACGACGTGTTCAACGTCCGCGTCCTCACCAGAAACGGAAAGATCACTTCCGAGGAGCACAGAAAGATCGCGGAGGCCGCCGACCGGTTCGGCTCCGGCGAAGTCACCATGACCACCCGCCTCACCATGGAGATCCAGGGCGTTCCCTATGACAATCTGGAGGACCTGATGAGCTTCTTAAAGGAGGCAGGGCTGGATACGGGAGGGACCGGCTCCAAGGTGCGTCCCGTGGTCTCCTGCAAAGGCACCACCTGCCAGTACGGCCTGATCGACACCTTCGATCTCTCGGAGAAGCTCCACGATCTCTATTATATCGGATACCACGACGTATCCCTGCCCCATAAGTTCAAGATCGCCGTAGGCGGCTGCCCCAACAACTGCGTGAAGCCCAGCTTAAACGACGTGGGCATCGTGGGACAGCGGGTGCCGGAGATCGACCTGTCCAAGTGCAGAGGCTGCAAGGTCTGCCAGGTGGAGAACAACTGTCCCATCCATGTGGCCAAGATGAAGGATGGAAAGATCACCATTGATACAGAAGCCTGCAACCACTGCGGCCGCTGCACCAGCCGGTGTCCTTTCGGCGCCGTGACCGAATCCGTAAACGGATACAAAGTCTATATCGGCGGACGCTGGGGCAAGAAGATCGCCTCCGGCCGGCCCCTGGACCGGATCTTCACCAGCGAAGAAGAGGTCATCCGCCTTGTGGAGCGCATCATCCTGTTCTTCCGGGATGAAGGCATCACCGGCGAACGGTTCGCCGACACCATCGCCCGCCTGGGCTTCGACTATGTACAGGATAAGCTCCTGAGCGGCAGCATCGACAAAGCCGCCGTCCTGGAAAAAGAAGTGGAGGGCGGCGCCACCTGCTGACGCTCTGCCCCCCGCCTCTGCGGCGCCGTCCGCTGCCGGACGAAGGTCTATGGCAACGAAGTATCCTGCATAAAAGAGACAGCCATGCAAAACGCATAACTGTCTCTTTGTCTATTCCAGAGCCCCCTTGACCTTTTCTCTTGTCACGCACCTGTGCTCCCGGTTGGAAAATGCCTTCCGCCTGGCGGCCAGGAGGATCTTCCGCCCTCCCTCGTTCCTGGTATACACCGGCTCATACCGTCCCAGGAACCGGCTCATGCAGTCCGCGAAGATCCTGGCGTCCTCCTTGCGCCTGGCGAAACATTCCGGCACGGCAAAATATTCGTCCATCCTGTTTCTTCTGGATCTTTTGTACAGCAGGTAGCGCTGGTTATGGATCACCTCAAAAAATTCGTTGACGCATTTTGTGAACAAGGTCTTATCTCTTTCCGTGCCTCCCCACAGATAGACCAGATGATATACGCCCTCCGATTCCGTCTCTGCCCTGCTGCCCGCCGCATCCAGCTGGCCCGTCTCCTCCAGCGCCTGCCGGATGCCCTCTCCGAAGACCCTGAGCCGTTTCATGGGACTGCCCAGCGTATAGAGCTTCCGGAAGCCGGGCAGCTCCAATACCGCCAGCAAAATCCCGTATACCCCCTGGAGCATATGCACGGAAACGCCTCTGCCGCTCCTGCGGACCAGAAATATGCAGATGAACATGGCCAGAGTCGTCAGCACGCCTTTTATGACCATATCCCGGATGACGTCATACAGCGCCACCCCCGTAATATCCTTTTTCCGGATCCCCGTCTCGCTGACGGTCTCGATCTGAGGACTGACGGCCAGGGACCTGTCCCAGCGTTCTTTCAGGAGCGCCCTCTGTCCGGACAGCTCCAGCATCCGCTCATTGGTCCTTTCCACGTTCTGCTTTGTGAAAGGCTTCTGGATGGCGGTGAGCCTTCCGATGCCGTTTTCGATCTGGTCCTTCTCATAGTGGAGCCCCAGAAAATGTTCCATCCTCCGCTCCAGAGCCGCGAAGTCTTCGCTCTCCTCTCCCGGCTTGACACAGACCAGATGCCAGACGGTGCTGGTCTTCTCCGGCTCCTCCCTGAATACCCGGATGGCCCGGCCCCGCATCTGGTTGCTGAGCATATAGGAACCCACGAAGCTGGCCAGGATCAGACTGTTGACGCAGGGCGCATCCCAGCCCTCTCCCAGCAGGGATTTCGTCCCGATCAGGACCTGTATATATCCTTCTTCAAAAAGACGGGTCACCGGCCCCATCAGGAAGTGCCGGTCGCCGGAGGCCTCCGCCTTCCAGTAATCCGGAAGCTGTCCGGCCCTGGCAAACCGGATCTTTTCCGGACGCTCCGCCAGAGCCAAAAGCCGCTCCTTCGCCTCCTCCGGGATGATGACAATGCTCCCGCAGAGCACTCCCAGCCTCACCGGAGCCTTTCTCTCCGCAGCCTCCCTCCGGATCTGCTCAAAGAACGGCAGCACGCCCAGGCTGCTGATGTTTTTGGAGGCATCTCCCAGGGCGCTTTCATATTCCTTCCTTATATAATCGGCCAGGACCAGAAGCCTCAGCCCGGTCCCCATATTTTCGTATTCATGGAGGACGATGTTCCGGATGCTGCCGCATTTCCCGGCCGAATTCACCAGCGTCTTTTCCAAAGACCCGTTTACCAGGAGGGAAACCTTCTTCTTTTCCACGGCTCCGGCGGCCTTCATCTCCCGGAGCCGTTCCTCCCGGTATCCGTCAGGCACCTGATAGGAGGCGGCATCCTCATAGAAGAACCCCTGCAGGAGGATCTCCATCCATTTCTCCGACAGCGGCTCCAGATCCTTAAACCCCAGGAGCTTCTGACAGGCCTTGGGCCAGGGCTCTCCCGAAGCCTCCAGAAAAACCAGCATCGAAGAGAGATATTCCGGCTTTTCCAGCATCTCCTCTTCCCCCGCCCTCCCCGTGAGAAAGGGATGGTTTTTCACAGCCCCCCGGAAGACCTCATCCTCTAGGAAGCGGCTCATGATCTCCTTCACCCGCTGCCGGAAGGCCTTGACCTCCTTCATCTCCTCCCTGGTGGGATAGTTAAAGTACACAAAATCCTGATGAGGACACAGGGTGCCGTCCTTTACCAGCTCCGGAACGGAGATCTCCTCGTCGATCTCCCCGCACAGGGAGATATAACGGTCCCACATGGCCGGCGCCGAATCATAGGGCGGCGTGGCCGTCAAAGCCACCGTATAGATGGAGGGGAAGTCCTTTTTCAAAAGCTCCAGGGCCTTCCACCATTCACTGCGCAGATGATGGCACTCGTCCAGGCACAGCGTTCCCAGCCCCATTTCCTTCAGACAGGCGGTCACGTCGAACCCTGCATAGTCCACCACTTCCTCCGTGCCGAATTCATCGTTTTCCTTCAACACCCCGGCATATCCGGAAACGGCGCTGTGAAGGGCCTGATAGGTGGACACCGTGATGGGCCTGGGAGCCTTCAGATCCTGGGAGATCCACTCCTCCGCCTTCTCCGGTTCTGTCAGGAACGCCTCCCGGATCCTCCTCACCCACTGCTCCCGAATGGTCAGGGTAGGGGCCAGGATCAGCACCGGGCGATCGATGCGGCGGATCAGCTCGATGCCCAGCGTCGTCTTCCCGGAGCCCGGCGCCGCTGCGATGTGTATCTTTCCATTCTGCATATACGCGTCAAAACGATCCAAGACCCGTTTCTGATAGCTTCTCCATGTCCCCTGAAATTCCAGAATCTCCCGCAGCATCCTCTTCCCCTCCTCCAAAGATCTGACTGTATTATACCATATCCCGCCTTTTCCTGAAAATAAAGAACCCTAATATTTTCATGGATTTTAGATAACAGGATTCCGCAAACTAAAAAAGACATCCCCCAAGATCAGCCGATCTCAAGGAACGTCTTTTTTATGCTGCTGTCTTATTTCCCCGCCGCCTCGTTTACGCACCGCAGCGCGTTGAGGCTCCTGGGATACCCGATATAGGGCACGCACTGGGAGATCACCTGGATCAAAAAGTCCTTGTCATTCCCAATGCCCATATTGCCTGCGGCGTGGCTGGTGAGCTGGGGCTCACAGCCGCCCTGGGCCGCCAGGAAGCAGAACGTGATCATCTCCCTCTGCCTGTGATCCAGCCCCGTCCTGGTATAGTAATCTCCGAAGCAGTTGGCCGCCAGCCACAGATTGATATGGCGGCTCTCTTCAGGACCGGATTTCCAGAACTCCTTCATGCCGTCTCCAAAAATATCCACCTGGGCCTGGTTTCCGGCATCCCGCCTGTTCTCCGCTGTGGTGGTGGACTGGCCCGGAAGGGGCAGGGCAATGCCCTTCTCCTCCATGACCTCGTTGGCTGCCTCAAAAAAGGGATATACTCTCCCGATGCCCAGATAAGCCGCGGCCTGGTACAGGACCTCCTTGGCTTCCACAGGAGTCACCGCGCCTTCCAGCGCCTCCCGGAGCACAGCCTTGAAGCATTTCTTTCCCTGACAGCCCAAAAGAGCCGCCAGTACCGCCATATATCTTGTTTTCTCATCCAGTTTGCTCTGGGCCTTTACATCCTCTCCGGCAAACCGGTCAAAAAGCTCCGCGAACTCCGGATCTTTTTCTTTCAATCCCGCCCATAATCCTTCCATCGCTCTATGCCTCCTTATTTCAGCTTCTTATATTCCTCTTCAGAAAGAAACTCCATCCACTCATTGGAAGCGCCTTCCGCCGGCACCTCGATGGCGATATGCTGGAACCAGCTGTCCGCGGCAGCCCCGTGCCAGTGCTTCACCTCCGGCGGGATCTCCACCACATCGCCGGCCCGGAGCTCCCTGGCTTCCTTTCCGTATTCCTGATACCAGCCGCGTCCTCCGGTGACCAGGAGGATCTGTCCTCCCTTATGGTGCACATGGTAGGCGTTGATGGTGCCGGGCGCAAACGTCACCAGCCCCACTCCCACACCCATGGTGCTCAGCATATTCAGATAACATTCGCCTGTAAAATACTGGGCAAAAGCCTTGTTCTCCTCGCCGATGGGAAATACGGCGCCGCCGCCTAGATCCTTTTTCATCCGTTCCATATCCATTTTCATGACCTCCTTCATATTTATGCCTGGGAACGTACCCATTCTTCTATCTTCTTTCTGGACGCCTCCACTCTGCCGCCCTGGATCTCCAGTACACGGCCGATATGGGCTCCCGGACACTCTTTTTCCAGATCCTTAAGACTGTCTCCCGCTCCGCTCCCCTCGTGGGTGCAGAAAGGACGTATGGTTTTTTCCGAAAGATCATACCGCTCCAGAAGGGTGAAGACCGGCATCGGCATGGTGCCCCAGTAATTGGGATAGCCCAGATAGATGGTATCATAAGCTTCCAGCGCCTCCGGATAAGCCTTGAGCTCCGGCCTGGCCTCTCTTCTCTGATCCTTTTTGGCCTGGTCGATGCACTCGGAGTAATCCTTTGAGTAGGAGACCAGCGGTTCTATCTGAAACAGCTCCGCTCCTGTGAGGCTCTGTATCATTTCCGCCGCCAGCTGCGTGTTCCCCTTTTCCAGCTTTCGTATGGCCCCGCTGACATAGTTTTCACCAGCCCGAGAAAAATATAGGATGATCTCTGACATACCGCTCCTCCTTTTTCTTTATTTTAACGCCCTTTTTATTGACGAGGAATCCTCGAAGAATTAAAATGGCGTTAACCGAAAGTTAAAGCGAGGTGTGCCATGTACAATACTGCTCTCAAAACCTTTCTCCATGTGGCCGACTGCGGCAGCTTCAGCAAAGCCGCGGAGCGTCTCTTCCTCTCCCCCACTGCCGTCATGAAGCAGATGAACCAGCTGGAAGAGCATCTTGGCCTGCGCCTGCTGAAGCGGACCAATCACGGGATCTTCCTCACGGAATGCGGAGATTCCATTTACAAGGACGCCAAAAAGATCATCTCCTTTTCCGAGGAAGCCCTGGCCAGAGCCAGGGAGATCTCTTCCCGCCGGAGTAAGACCATCCGCATCGGCACCTCCATGCTGAACCCCTGCAAGGTCTTTATGGACGTCTGGTATCCCATAAGCAGCCAGTTTCCCCAGTTCAAGATCCAGATCATCCCCTTTGAAGACGACCACAACGGGATCCTGGCGGTGATGGACAAGATCGGAGATAAATTCGATTTTATCGTAGGCGTCTGCGATTCGGCCCAGTGGCTGAGCCGCTGCCGCTTTTACAAACTGGGAACATATAAGAAGTGCATCGCCGTCCCCATGGGCCACCGCCTGGCGGGCAAAAAGCTGTTGACGCTTTCCGACCTGGAAGGCGAGACTCTGATGATGGTCAAAGAAGGGGACTCTCCCGTCAACGATCAGATCCGAAAGGAACTGGCGTCCCGCTGCCCCAGCCTCCGGATCCAGGATACTGAACATTTTTATGACATCGAAGTCTACAACCGCTGCGCGGAACAGGGAAACCTGCTCCTCAACGTAGAATGTTGGAAGGACATCCATCCTTCTCTGCTGACAATCCCGGTAGATTGGAAATATGAGATCCCCTACGGCCTTCTCTATCCCCTCCATCCGGCGCCGGAGATCCTGGAATTCCTGGACGTCATCAAGACATCCGCCTAAGCCGAAACCCGCATGGCTGTCCGCCGCTCCCGGTGTCCGGGACAGGACGCTGCCTCCAGGCATATAAGGTATATAGCCCGGCGGCGCCTTCCAGCCCGCCCCGAAAATAAAAAGGAAAGGATCCTGCTTGTGCAGGATCCTCCGCCTGCGGCGGGCCGCATAGGCGGCAAACTTCCTCTCCGCCGCAGTGCGATCCCACGGAATGTTTTTGCTCTATAGAAACGAAGTTTCCTATAGAGCAAAAAAGGATCCCGCTCCTGCGGGATCCTCGCTCCTTGGACGATCTGTTCACTTCTCATGTTTTTTCAGCACCATCCGGGCAAACTCCTCGTGGGAATCCCCCGCCAGCTCTTCCACCGTGAAGGGGCTGCGGAAATTTTCCTCGATCCAGCGTTCGCCCGACAGATCTCATCGGCCTGTCCCACCTGGATGAGGCTTTGGAGGAACCGCTTCCATCACGCCGTTTCCCGGATCACAGCTCCACAGACATCAGCCCTTCATGAGCTTTTTTCAGCATCTCCCGGATGGGAAGCTGGTAAGGACAGCGGCTCTCACATTCTCCACATTCGATGCAGGCATCCGCCTTGACCGCCTGGGAATCGTACCGGGACCTGGCCCATCCGGCCAGATCGTACCGGTTGAGATAACCCGCGAACAGGAACACATTGGGTATGCTGATGCCCACTGTACAGGGCGCGCAGTAATTGCACCGGCGGCAGAACTGGTTCCCCAGCCGCTCCCGCAGCTCCTCCATCTGGGCCTGCTCCTCCGCCGTGATGGGGCTTCCGTCCTCAGCCGCGGCCGCGTTTTCTTCCACTTCCTTCACCGCCGCCATGCCGGGGATGGCCACCGTCACCGCCGGATTGGACAGGATGAACCGGACGGCCAGGCTGCCGCTCTCGATATTTCCTCCCGCCATGGGCTTCATGGCGATGAAGCCGATATTCTTTTCCTGACAGGCTTTTATATACTCTTCGCCCTGGTTCTCCACCACGTTATAGGGGAACATGATGGTTTCCACCCAGGGAAGCTCCAAAGCTCTCTTGAACACCTCCGGAGAATGGGCCGTCAGGCCGATATGCCCGATCTTCCCGGCTTCTCTGGCCTCCATCAGCGCTTCCAGAGCGCCGCCCGGCGCCATGACGGCTTCCAGCTGCTCCATATTGGGATTGTGTACCTGGTACAGGTCGATATGGTCCGTCCTTAGATTCCCCAGGCTGATGCCGATGTCCCTGACCATCTCCTCTTTTGTCCTGGCCATGCTCTTGGTGGCCAATACAAACTTGTCCCGCACACCTTCCAGGGCCTCTCCCAGAAGCCCTTCACTGATGGTATAGCCTCTGGCCGTATCGATGAAATTGACGCCTGCTTCCAGAAGGCTCTTTACGATCTTCTTGGTCTCTTCCTCATCGACCCTCTGGAGCGGCAGGCCGCCGAACCCCAGTCTGGACACCTTAAGCCCTGTTTTTCCCAGTTCTCTGTATTCCATAGCTCTTCCTCCCTTTTCTCCTATATCAGACCCGGACTTCCAGTTTTCTGCCTGTGGGCCGGTAAGGGATCAGCTCCACTCCGGCAGATTCCAGCATCCGCTTGGAGGCGCGCACCGCCGGCGTGTCCCCATATTTATCGTCCCCGTAGATGATGGTCCTGATGCCGCTCTGGATGATGGCCTTGGCACATTCATTGCAGGGGAATAACGTCACATAGATCTTGCTTCCTTCCAGGCTCCCGCCCCGGTAGTTGAGGATGGCGTTCAGTTCTCCGTGGGTACTGTAAAAGTACTTGGTCTCGTAAGGATCCGCTCCCTCCCGCTCCCAGGGGAACGCATCGTCGGGACAGCCCTTGGGGAAACCGTTGTAGCCCATGGACAGGATCTTATTGTCCTGGCTGACGATGCAGGCTCCCACCTGGGTGCTGGGATCCTTGGAGCGCATGGCCGAGAGCTCCGCCACTCCCATAAAATATTCATCCCACGATATATAGTCCTGCCTCTTTCCAGACATGCCCGCTCCTCCTTTCGTGTCAGTCCTCTTCGATCTTCCGGATCCTCCTGGCATGGCGCTCATCGCCGGAAAAGGGCGTATTGAGGAACGTATCCACGATCTTGACGGCAAGTCCGGGGCCGATGACCCTGGCTCCCATGGCCAGGATATTGGCGTCATTGTGGAGTCTGGTGGCTTCCGCGCTGAAGCAGTCGGAGCAGAGGGCCGCCCGGATCCCCTTTACCTTATTGGCCGCGATGGAGATCCCTATGCCTGTCCCGCAGATCAGGATCCCCTTCTCGCACTCGCCTCCGGCCACTGCATGGGCCACCAGCTTCGCATAATCGGGGTAATCCACCGCCTCCGTGCTGAAGCAGCCGAAATCCTTATATTCCAGACCGTTTTTCTTCAGATACGCAATGACCTCCTGTTTCAGTTCATATCCGCCATGGTCACATCCCAGTGCTATCATCTTTTTCTTCCTCCTTAAAAATAATCTCTGCCGCGACCTTCGTCAGAAGGTCGATATGCTCATAACAGGCTCCGTAATCCGCCAGGCTTCCTCCCAGCGGCTCGACGATGTCGCCTTCCTGTCCCGCGAACTCCCGCAGGGTAAAGAGGCCGCCTGCCGCCTCCGGGAACCGTTCCAGCACCTGCTCCTTCTCCGCCCCGGTCATGGTCAGCACCAGCGTGCCGGGGATGAAATCCCTGCTCTCCAAAGGCTTGGCCTCCTCCTCCAGAAGCTCCAGCTTATGGCTCTTTAAAATGGCCACCGCCTTCTGGTTGATGGGCTCCGGGAACAGCACCACCAGACCTCTGGAAGCCACCTGGATCTCCCGGCCGCCGCGGATCCCCTCAAAGACTGCCGCCGCCATATTGCTCAGGCATGTATTGTCCGTACAGACAAACAAGATCTTCTTTACTTTGGACATATCCATCACTCCTGACATTCTACGATCCGGTGGCCCGCCGCCTTCACCAGGCGGTTCATGATGGCGCCGCCCAGCGGATTGTCGTCAAAGCTCTCCGAAAAAATACAGTCCACCTGCTCCTCATCAAATGCCCGGAGGACGTCGTACAGATTGTGGGCAATGGTCTCCGGCTCCGCCCTGGAACCTATGCATTTCTTCACCGGCGCGTCGTAGAGCGCCTCCGTCTCCCGGGTGCAGATCACCCCCGCCTTCTTTCCCTGGGAAGCGGCCTGTGCCAGCGCCTCCCGGATGGCCGAAACGGCGGCCTCCTCCCGGCCTCTGTAAATGGTCATCTCCGCCCGCGGCGCGTAATGTCGGTATTTCATGCCCGGCGCCTTGGGATGGACGTCCGGCGCCATCTGCCCCAGGCTGGCCTTGTCCACCTGCACCCGGCCCGTCACCTGCCGGATCATCTCCTCCGTGATATATCCGGGGCGCAGCACCGTAGGCACATCCTCAGACAGGTCGATGATGGTGGACTCCAAACCGATGCCCACCTCGCCGCCGTCCACGATCATGTCGATCTTCCCATCCATATCCTGGGCCACATGGGACGCCTTGGTGGGGCTGGGCCTGCCGGAGGTATTGGCGCTGGGCGCCGCTATGGGCACTCCCGCCGCCCGGATCAGAGCCCGGGCCACCGGATGGCTGGGCATCCGCACCGCCACCGTGGAAAGTCCTCCCGTCGTTCCCAGGGGCACCAGCGGCGTCTTCTTAAAGATCATGGTCATGGGGCCGGGCCAGAAAGCCTCTGCCAGCGCCAGCGCCTCTGGAGGGATCTCCGCCGCCAGCGGAGCCAGCTCCTCCATGGAAGCAATATGGAGGATCAGAGGATTATCCGACGGCCGTCCCTTGGCCGCGTAGATCCTGGCCGCCGCCTTTTCATCCAGTCCGTTGGCCCCCAGGCCGTAGACCGTCTCCGTGGGGAACGCCACCAGGCCGCCCTCCGCCAGGATCCTTCCGGCCTCCCGGACGGCCTCTTCATCCATATGCAATTGGTCAATTTTTACTATTTTAGTCTTCATCATACCTTTCAGTATAACATTTCTCATGAAAAATGGAAAGATAAAACATACGATTTCCCTTTTTCAGTCTTCTATATAGGCCAGGATCCCCCTGGACAGCGCCTCCGCCATCTGCTGCTGATACTCCTCCTGCGCCAGTTTTCCCGCCTCCTCCGGATTGCTTAAGAATCCGCACTCGGCGATGACGATGGGGCAGGATACATGGAGCAGCATATAATAGCTGCTGTTGGCCGTGGCGGCTTTCTCCTTCCCCGTCACCTGGTTCAGCTCCCGCTGGAGCTCCTCCGCCAGCTTCCTGCTCTGCTCCGATCCTTTATAGAAAAAGACCTGGCTGCCCTTTACGGAAGCATCGTTATAGCTGTTCTGATGGATGCTCACCACAAAATCGGCGCCGCTCTCTTCGATGATCCGGCACCGTTCGTTAAGATCCGCCTTCTTTTTGTTGCTGTCCGTCTCCTGATAAAGCCCTTCATCTCCCTCTCTGGTCAGGATCACCGAGACGCCCTGCTCCTCTAAAAGGGGCTTCAGCTTCCGGACTATGGCCAGATTGATGTCCTTCTCATAGATCTCGCCGGCTCCCACCTTTCCCGGATCCCGTCCGCCGTGGCCCGCGTCCAGGACCACCACCGTCTCCTTCTCCCCCGCGGAGCCGCTCTCCGTCACGATCCCTTCCGCTCCTGCCGCGGCCCCGGAGGCGCTACCTTCTCCCCGGCCCCAGATCCCGCCGGGTCCTGTCAGGAAAAATACGGCCAGGAGGAAACAGATCCCCATGATAAACTCCATACATCTTTTCATTCCGCTCAAAGCTCCCGGAACTGCCTTTCTATACTATATGAAAAGCACGGGGGCGGCTATGCAGGATTCTTCCCGCAGCCGCCCCGGAGTCACCGCAGATATTCTTCTATCACAGGCCAGACATCAGAAGTCTCCAGGCCCAGCTTCCAGAAAGCGGCCCCGGCGATGCCGTATTCCTGCACCTTCTCCATCTTGAGGCCGATGGAACGGGCATCCTCCAGCCAGATCCGGTAAGTGGAGCCGTCCTCCTCATACTGGCCGTAGTACTGGCCCAGGTCCTCCTGCCACTCCATCTCCACACCATGCTCCGAGATGATCTCCTGAGCCTCCGCCATGCCGATGGCCCTGGAATCCCTGGCATAGGGGCCGTCATACACCGACAGGCCGTCGTCATAGATCTGCGCCCCCTCCTCCGCGTTTTCCTGGGGCGTCTCCTGCCAGAGCCGCATGAAAAACGGAAGTCCGTTGACCACCTTCTCCGCCGGGACCTGCTGCAGCGTGGAGACGATCCCCTGCTCGGAAAATCCCAAAGAGGCATTGGTCCCGGAGCAGCAGCCTCTGTAGTGCTCATCGTATCCCATGATAATCACATAGTCCGCCACCTGGCCCTGTTCCTCCAGATCATACCAGCTCCTGCCGCCGGCCGGCACATAGTTGTCGATGGAAAGGACCTTTCCGGCCTGCCGGCAGGCAATGGACAGCTCCCGGATGAACTGGAGGAAATGAGGTCCGCTCTCCTCATCCACGCTCTCAAAGTCCACATTGATGCCGTCCAGCCCATACTGGGACACCGCCTCCATCAGCTGGCGGATCATATTCTCCCTGGCGGCCGTGGAGGAGAGCAGGGTCAAGTCATCCACATTGCTGTTGAAATCATCGATCAGGGCCCAGACCTGGATCCCTCTCCCATGAGCCTCCTCCACATATGCCGCATCGGCCAGAGAAGTCAGCGCGCCGGTATTGTCCGCCACGGAAAACCAGGTGGGAGACAGCACATTGATCCCGGCGGTATCTTCCAGATAATAGGAAAGCTCTCCATTATCCGCCGCGGAAAAGACCTGATGCCATGCCAGACAGACCTTCTCCTCCATCTGGATGGACGTATACTCCGGGATCCTGGAGACAGCCTGCTCTTCCTGTACCCCTTCCAGATACCTGGTCTTCAGATACCCCACGAAGCCGTCCTCGGTCCGCACTCTTGTCCAGTCGTCCACACTGTCTATGATATACAGAGTCTCCCCGGCCTGCGTCTCCGCCACGATGGGGCTCTTGATCCCGGCCAGCACCCGGACCTGAGTGCTCCCGGAGGCCTCGGCCCGGCTCTTGGTTCCTGTACTCTCCAGATACAGACGGGCCGGTATATCCTCCTGAGGATCCGAAGCGTAGTAATACGCCTGCACCCCCTCAAACTCCGCCATAAAATCTACCGATATATAAGCCGTCCCATCCTCCACATAAAAGAGCTCATATCCCAGATCAGAGGTATTTCCTCCCACGGTATATGTATGGGAACCCGGCTGGACGGATATGGTCTCCTCCGGCAGCGAATAGAGAAGCAGCCCTTCATCGCTGTAATACCACCGGCTTCCCGACTGGGAGACCGGCACATAGAACCGCCCGTCTCTGGATACGGCTGTCCCTTCCGTCTGGATCCCATCCCAGAATACGGCCGTCCCTTCCGCCCCCATTCCGTACAGCTCCCTGTAGTCTGCCCAGGTCCTTCCCGGTCCGAACCGGCGGTAGGCCAGGAACGCTCCCGCTGCCAAAACTGCCAGGAGAAGCGCCAGACCGATATATAAAAGAGGTCTTTTCCGGCGGGGCTTCCGGGGAAGCGTCCTGCCGGAACGGTTTCTGTAATTGGTCCTGCGTAATTCTGCCATGCCTGCATCCTTTCTGTGATCGCTCATGGATACAGTATAGCATATTTTCAACAGGAGCTGTAAGGGCAGGGGAAAAATCAGAGAATCTTAAGAAATGTGTGAGCGCGGCGGATCCCGCCTTATGATCTGCCGTCCTTGGACCCGGGGTCCCGGCGGATCCTGTCGTACCGTATTTCAGAGAGCTCCCCCTTCTCATCCCAGATATAGTCGCCCATATAAGCCTGAGGCTCTTTGATGACACAGGCAGCGGCAATCTCCTCCAATGGAAGTTCTCTGCCGTCCAGGGTAATCTCTACGCCCCTCTTTTCATAGTACTTCATCTGCTTTAAAAGAGAGTCGTAGCGAAGACGCTCTTCTTTCGTCAGTTTCTTTTTCTTCATACATCTTCTCCTGCATTTTTTAAAAATATTCCATGGGGAAAAACTGCCCGAACGGGCATAATAAGAATGAAAACGGCGAAGTGCTGCTTCTGGTTTTATCATAATATAAACGGGAAAGATTTTCAAGGCCAAAAACACACTTTACATCTTGGCCCGCATTGTATATACTATATCCAAATTCAATATTTTTTATGAAGACAGGAAGTGATACATTTGAAGATAGAAAAGATCAGCGACAACCAGATCCGCTGCACATTAAACAGCAGCGATCTCACCGACCGGCAGCTCAATGTGGGAGAGCTGGCCTACGGAAGCGCCAAGGCCCGCAGTCTGTTCCGGGAAATGATGCAGCAGGCTTTCCAGGATTTCGGCTTTGAGGCGGAAGACAACCCTCTGATGGTGGAGGCCATTCCCCTCTCCGGCGACAGCATCATGCTGATCATCACCAAAGTGGAGGATCCGGAGGAGCTGGATACACGTTTTGCCAAATTCTCTCCCTCCGCGGAGGAAGACTTTTCAGAAAGCGAGGAGACCGTCTCCGATACGCTGGAGGGCGCTCCCGTCCAGCTGGACAGACCGGCTTCCCAGGAGTCCGGGACGGCGGAGCGGTCCAGGATCTTCCGCTTCTCCTCTCTGGACGCCGCTTCCCACGGAGCCCAGATCATCGGAGACAGCTTCGACGGTCACAGCAGCCTGTACCGGGATCCTTCTTCCAGGGAATACTTCCTGGCCATAAACGGCCAGGGCTACAGCCAGGAAGACTTTGCCCGCATCCTGAACACCCTGTCCGAGTTCGGCACGCGCCTCAAGGGCAGCGGCGCCAGAGAAGCTTATTTCCAGGAGCATTACGACACCATCATCGACGGCCTGGCCGTCCAGATCCTGAAATCCCTGTAAACACGAAACAGCCGCCGGGTGGACCGGCGGCTGTATTTCATTCTCCTTCCGGACAGCGGGCTTTACTGAGCCTTTGCCGCCAGATACTCATTTACAGCGTTTACCAGCGCATCTGCATCGATGCCGTGCACCATCGCTGCTTCCGCAAGGGACTCGCCCTGGGCAGAAGGGCAGCCGATGCAGTGCATGCCTGCTCCCATCAGGATCGGGATGATCCCCTGGTCTATGCGGATCGCTTCGCCGATCAACGTATCCTTTGTCACCTGAGCCATGACATATACCTCCTAATCACATAATACCTGCGCCGCTTCCCAAGCGCCGCCCTACGGTTCGTGAAGATTATACCTTATTTTTCTTTACTTTTCAACCCCGGTTCCCACAGCGGCCGCCGCGTCCGGATTGCACTGAATTTTGCACTTGAAATTCCCAACTCCTTGTATTACAATACTCACAATAAGATACATATCAACCACGATATCAAAGGAGGATTTGCATTATGGCACACGTAATTTCTGATGAATGTGTAGCTTGCGGCACCTGCGTAGACGAGTGTCCCGTATCCGCCATCTCTGAAGGCGATGGAAAGTATGAGATCAACGCCGATGAGTGCGTAGACTGCGGTTCCTGCGCTGCTGTATGCCCTACAGGCGCTATTTCTGCCGAATAATCAAGACAGCGATGGGGGAGATGTCCTGGACACCTCCCCCATTTTGCTCTCATGGGAAAATTTCTTTCCCGGCAGAAAACGTTGCGTAAAGATCCATCCCGGCAGCCGCGCCCGGCGCGGAAGCTCCCGCGGGCCGGACTTTTTAAGTCCGCCATGGGGCAGGCTGCCTGTCTTATAGATGTAAAAAACGGCCGCTGCGGGCATACTATACTATATTTTGGAAAGGAGAACCTCTATGAAAATCCTGTTTTATGATACCAAGACTTATGACAAAGATACCTTCGACCATGAGCTTCCCAGGTATCCCGGCATCGAGATCGACTATCTCAAGACCGACATCTCCCCCAGAACGGCCCCTCTGGCCCGGGGATACGACGCTGTCTGCGCCTTCGTAAGCTCCGACCTGGGCAAAGCCACCCTGGACGTACTCCATGACTGCGGCGTGAAGCTGCTGCTGATGCGCTGCGCCGGCTTCAACAATATCGATCTGGATACGGCTAAGGAATACGGCATGACCATCCTCCGTGTGCCCGGCTACTCTCCCGAGGCTGTTGCGGAGCACGCCATGGCTCTGGCCCTGGCCGTCAACCGCCACCTGCACAAGTCCTATATCAAGGTCCGGGAAAATAACTTCAGCCTCATGGGGCTCATGGGCTTCAACTTCCATAAGAAGACGGCCGGCATCATCGGGACCGGAAAGATCGGCGCCGCCATGGCCAAGATCTGCCACGGCTTCGGCATGAAAGTCATCGCCTATGACGTCTACCAGAATCCCGCCCTGGATTTCGTCACCTATGTGACCATGGACGAGCTCCTGGCCTCCAGCGACCTGATCTCCCTCCACTGCCCCCTCATGGACAGCACCTACCACCTGATCAACAAGGACACCATCGCCAAGATGAAGGACGACGTGATCCTGATCAACACCTCCAGAGGCGGACTGATCAAGACCGACGACCTGATCCTGGGGATCCGGGCTCACAAATTCTTCGGCGTCGGCCTGGATGTATACGAGGAAGAGACTCCCAACGTGTTTGAAGACCGCTCCGATGAGATCCTGGAGCACTCCACCACGGCCAGACTCCTGTCCTTCCCCAACGTGATCATCACCTCCCATCAGGGATTCTTCACGGAGGAGGCCCTGGAAGCCATCGCGGAGACCACCCTCTCCAACGCCGCTTCCTACGAAGCAGGGACTCCCAATGAGGGCAATCTGGTGAAATAACAGATCCACGCATATGCGCGGGGCCTCTGCGGCCGGACAGTCTTCCGGCAGCGGAGGCCCTTTCTCTATCCACAGAGCAAAACACTCTACGGGATCCTTTTTATTTCTTTTCTTTTTTTCTCCGGAAGCCCAGTCTCCTTTTCCGGATGCCTCCCACAGGCACGCGGGTAGCCGCCGCCTCGCTCTTCTGCTTCTGGACCCGCTGGCAGGCCCGGATGGTCTCGTCCAGCTTCCGGTAGCGCTCTTCCTCCCGCTCCTCCCGGTCCTTCATCAGGAAGTTCATTTCCTTCACGACCTTCTCCGAGATCTCGCCGCCCATCTCCCGGCTGAAGTTCTCATGATTCCTCTTGAGCGCCTCAGCCAGCACGTCCGTCATGATGGCCTGGAACTGTTCCAGCTTCTCCGGCCGGGCCAGGAGACCGCCCTCTTCCCGGCTGGCCGGAAGCTCCTGGACGGAGCCGTTCTCGGAACTGCTCTGCTCCATGGTCTCCTGTTCCGGCTCTTCCTGAGGCTTCTCTTCCGTCTCCGGACGGACATGGGCTGTCTCCGAAGCTTTTCCCTCCAGGACGGTGAAGGCTTCCCGGTCCTTTTCCAATAAAAATCCAGCCTCATCCGCCTCCCGGTCCTGCTCCTCGCTCAAGCTGGTCCTGATGGCCTTTAGCTGGTATCCAAGTTCCTTTAATTCTTTTATCCTGCGAAACAGCGCCAGCTGCTTCTCCGTGTAGTAACGGTGTCCCAACTCGTTCCTGGGTATTTCTAACTTTAACTCTTCCTCCCAATATCGTAACACATGGGCTTCCACGTTCAGCTTGCGGGAAGCCTCAGAGATCAAATAATGGGCCAATCTCAGAAAACTCCTTTCCGGCGGATCTGTACACCCGCGATAAGCCCATTATATCAAAATTATATGGATTTGCAACGGCTTTAACCTGGTTTCCTGCTGGTTTTTTTCTTATTTTTTGCCGGCTTTGTCGCTTTTTTCCGAATACTGTAGCCGAAGGTGCCGAGGACCTCCCCCAGTCCGTAATACGCCCCGTGGGAATAGGCCAGGAGGCCAGCCTTCTCCAGATGGAATTTTCCATTCCTGTCCAGATACTCCCCATCCACCTGGACCGCCCGCACTTCCGCCAAGAACATATGGTGGGAGCCCAGCTCCTTCACCTCCGTCACTTGGCACTCCACATTGACGGGGCTTTCCAGGACCACGGGAGCCTCCACCGACGACGCCTTCCCCGGCGTCAGCCCCGTCTCCTTCCATTTATCCACGTCCCGGCCGCTCTTCACTCCGCAGTAATCCACTGCCCTGGCCATGGAAACGGTGGTCAGATTGAGGACAAAGGCTCCTGTCTCCCGGAGCATAGGATAGGAATACCGTTCCGGCCTCACCGACACATACGCCATGGGCGGGTTGGTGCAGACCGTTCCGGTCCAGGCCGCTGTAAACAGATTCATCCGGCCGTCCCGGTCCTGGCAGCTCACCAGGACTGCCGGGACCGGATAGATGAAATTTCCCGGTTTCCATATCTCCCTTGCCATTGCTATTTCTCCATATTCACGAACTTGGTAAATTCCGGGAGCCATACCAGATTGACCGTCCCGGTGGGGCCGTTCCTCTGCTTCGCGATGATGATCTCCGCGATATTGGAATTGTCCGTGTCCTTTTTATAGTAATCTTCCCGGTAGATGAACATGACCACGTCGGCGTCCTGCTCGATGGCGCCGGATTCACGCAGGTCCGAGAGCATGGGCCGCTTGTCCGTCCTGCTCTCCACCGCCCGGGAAAGCTGAGACAGCGCGATCACCGGAGCCCCGATCTCCCTGGCCACAGCCTTCAAGGAACGGGAGATCTCAGAGATCTCCTGCTGCCGGTTCTCCGAGGAGCTCCTCCTGCTGCCCGCCATCAGCTGCAGATAGTCGATGATGATCAGATCCAGTCCGTACTCCAGCTTGAACTTCCTGCACTTGGAGCGCAGCTCCGGCACGGAGATCCCCGGCGTATCGTCGATGATCAGCTTGGAATTCCCGATGATCCCCACGCTCTCCACCAGCTTGTCCCAGTCGGAATCCGACAGATCTCCTGTCCTCAGGGCCTGGGAATCCACTCTGGCCTCCATGGCGAAGAGACGGTTCACCAGCTGTTCCTTGGACATCTCCAGGCTGAAGATCGCCACGCTCTTACTCTGCTTCAGCGCCACATGCTGGGCGATATTCAGCACCAGCGCCGTCTTGCCCATGGAAGGCCTGGCCGCCACCAGTATCAGATCCGAAGGCTGGAGGCCGGAAAGCTTGTGATCCAGGTCCGTGAAGCCTGTGGGGATACCGGTTATGGCGCTCTTATTCTGAGAAGCCTTCTCGATCTTCTCCAGCGTATTGAGCACGATCTGGCGGATGGGGGTAAAGTCTCCGCTGTTCCGGTCCTTCAGAAGATCGAAGATCCTCTTCTCCGTCTCCTCCAGGATCTCCTCCAGCCCCTCCTTGCCGCTGTAGCATTGATCCGCGATCTCCTCATTGATGCGGATCAGCCGCCGCAGGGTCGCCTTCTCGTACACGATCCCCGCGTACTGCCGGATATTGGCCGAGGTGGGCACCGCCGTGATCAGATCCCTGACAAACTCCACGCTACTGATCTCCGGAGGGGCGTCCTTTTCCCGGAGCCTGTCCTGGAGCGTCACCAGATCCACGGCCTTCCCCTCCGAATATAACTCCACCATGGCTTCAAACATCACGCCGTAGCGCCGGTCATAAAAATCGCCGCCGCCGATCATCTCCGACGCGGTGATGATGGCGTCCCGGTCCATGATCATGGAACCGATGACCGACTGCTCCGCCTCTATGCTGTGGGGCAGTATCCGCTTGATGACCGCTTCATCCATGGAATCCTCTCCTTACTGCTCTGTCACCTGTATCCTCAGCTTGGCCGTCACATCCCGGTGGAGCTTCACCAGGACTTCATGGACCCCAAGGGTTTTGATGGGCTCCTGGATCTGGATCTTCTTTTTATCCAGCTCCAGGCTACACTGCTCCTTCACCGCCGCGGCGATCTCTTTAGAGGATACGGACCCGAATACCTTGCCGCCCTCTCCGGATTTGACCGCCAGGGTCACCTTGGCCGCCTCCAGGCTGGCCGCCAGCTCCTTGGCCGCTGCCAGCTGCTCTGCCGCCAGCTTGTCGGCATGGGCCTTCTGCAGCTTCAGGTCGTTCAAGTTTTTGGCATTGGCCTCCACGCCCAGCTTCTTGGGCAGGATATAATTTCTCGCGTATCCGTCGTTTACTTTTACGATCTGTCCCTTCTTTCCCAGGGACTTTACATCCTCCAGCAATACGATTTCCATATTAGATCTCTCCTTCATCCAGCATCTGTTTGATGGTCTCTTTTACCTTTTCCACTGCTTCTTCCATGGTCACGCCCTTGAGCTGGGCGCCTGCCACGCTCATATGGCCCCCTCCGCCCAGCTTCTCCATGATCAGCTGGACATTGACCTCGTCAATGGAACGGGCGCTGATATAAATGGTATCCTGGAACTCCGTCAGGACCACGGAGGCCTTGATGCCCACGATATTCAAAAGCTCATTGGCCGCCTGGGCGCCGATGATGGTAGGACTCTCCACGCCTTCCGACGGGCACACTGCCACGGCAAAGGCGTCCTCAAAGACTTCCGCGCGGTGCACGGCCTCCGCCTTGGCCTTATAGTCGGACATGCTGTCCCGGAACATCTTCCGGACCCTGGTGACGTCGGC
This sequence comes from Candidatus Paralachnospira avium, assembly GCA_904420245.1. Lineage (GTDB taxonomy): Bacteria > Bacillota > Clostridia > Lachnospirales > Lachnospiraceae > Lientehia > Lientehia avium. The sequence goes on along the minus strand of CAJFUL010000069.1, from coordinate 17,557 downwards.
GCCGTTCCTGCGCAGGAAGGCAGCCGCCTCGAAGGTGCGGACGCCTGTCTTGTTCATAAAGTTATTGGTGTCGATGACGATGCCTGCGTACATGGCTTCCGCCTCGGCCTGGCGGATGCGGACGTTGTCCCCGATATACTGGAGCACCTCCGCCACCATCTCGCATGCGGAAGACGCGTAAGGCTCCACATAGGACAGCACAGCCCCGGTGATGCTCTCTCTCGTCTGCCGGTGATGATCCAGCACCACGATGGTGGGGATCAGATCCAGGAGCGGAGCGCACTCGGTGATGACCGGCCTGTTGACGTCCACCACCACCAGCAGCGAATTGGGATCCGCCATCTCGATGGCCTTATCCCCATGGATGAACATATCCTCCGGATAGTCCGGATTGTTGATGAACCGTTCCAGGATGGGCCGGATGGAGGAGGTCACGTCATCCAGCACGATATGGGCCCGCTTGCTCAGCTCATTGCAGGCCCGGTAGATCCCGATGCCCGCTCCCAGGGAATCCACGTCTCCCATCTTATGGCCCATGATAAAGACCTGCTCTCTGGTCTCGATGAGCTCCCGGAGCGCGTGGGCCTTGACCCTGGCCTTGACCCTGGTGTTCTTTTCCTGGGACTGGGATTTTCCTCCGTAATAAGTAATGGTCTCCCCGTCCTTGACCACGGCCTGGTCTCCGCCCCGGCCCAGGGCCATGTCGATGGCCGTCCTGGCGTACTCATAATTCTGGACATAGCTGCCGCCGCCCATGCCGAGGCCAATGGACAGCGTCACCGCCATATCGTTTCCGATATTGACCGTCTTCACATCCTCCAGGAGAGAGAACCTGGTGGACTTCAGGCTGTCCATGTACTGGTTCTTGATGACGATAAAGTACTTGTCCTTCTCGATCTTTTTGACGATACCGCCCATGCTGCTGATATATTTATTGATCTTCCTGTCGATGAGAGCGATCAGCAGGGAACGGCGTACCTCTTCGATGCTCTCCAGGGCTTCCTCATAATTGTCCAGATAGATGAGGCCCGCCACCAGCTTCTGGTTCTCGATCTCCTGCTGGTACTGGATCTTCTCAGTCTCGTCGAAGAGATAGGCCGCGATGAGCCCCACCTGGAAACCGCCCTCTTCGCGGTCGTCCAGATAGATATTCTTCAGATGGAGCTTATAGTAGCGGTTCTCATAGGAAACGTCGTAGACGATCTCTTCCTCCTCCGGCACCGCCGCCGCTTCCGGGAAGAAATCCGAGATCCGCCTCCTCCAGTTCTTGTCCTTGCGGATCACAGAGCCGAAGGCCTTATTGATCCATAAGATCTTTCCCTGCTCATCCAGCAGCGCGTAAGGAATATCCAGATCCGCCAGCAGCTTCCTCTGGATCTGGGCATGATCCCCCGCGAACAGGAGCACCTCCCGCATGATAAGGGGCCGCTTCGCCAGATAAAACCACAGGGCGGCCGCCAGATAGAACACCGCCAGGCCGGTGCAGATAAGGCCGGCCTCCACATTAAAAAAATAGGCGACAGCCGTCATCGCCAGGACCAGGACCCCCAGATAAAGGGGCCACCTCATAAAGCTCTGGAGCCATCCTTTCAATTTCCTGTCCTTTTTCATATAACACTACCTCCGCATGGGCAGAGTCCCAGTTTTTCTTTTCTAAGCGATACTTAGGAGATATTATACCATTTCTGCACCCACTTTACAACTAAAAAGGGATCTGCTCTTGACCGCTGGTCAATTTGTGTTAAAATGAGCCTAAATATATATGGGAGGGATACTATGAAAAAAAAGCTTGGAATTTCCTGTCTTCTTCCGCTCGCGCTCTGTCTCCTGCTCCTGGCAGGCTGCCGCGGCGGGGACATACCGGAGGTGGAAACCACCTGCGCTCCGGAAACTGCCGCCGAAAGCGCTGCGGAGACGGTTCCAGAACCGGAAACAGCCTTGGAAACGGAAGCAGTCTCGGAACCGGGATCTGAGGCGGACCAAGGCCTGAGCGCCTCCACCGGAGCGCCGGGCGGCAGCGCCGGAGCCTTGCAGCCATCTTCCTCTGAGAGGGAGACGGCGGATGACAGCGCCTACCAGACCGGGAGCTATATGGTCGATGCTCTCGGCGAGGACCAGATGAAACGGGACCAGTTGTTCTATGAGGACGGCGTGCTGGTCTCCCACTACTATTCCGATCCTTCTTACGGAAAGGGGAGCTACGGACCTGACGGTTCCGACGAGCTGCAGTACTCCCCCTTCTACCAGAAGTCCATCGGCGAAGCCATCTCCATCCTGGAAGAGCAGGGGCTCACCGTAACGGTACAGCCCCAGTAAAAAAGCTCTTCCGCCTGCGGCGGGCCGCATAAGCGGTAAGATTCCTCTCCGCCGCAGCGCGGTCCCACAGAGTATTTTTACTCTATGGAAACGAAGTTTCCTATAGAGCAAAGAGAGGCCCGCAGCCGCGGGCCTCTCTTTACGTTCTCAATTCTTTCAGATGCAGGATCCTCTGGTTCCTGCTTCCTCGAAATTCCAGAGTCAGATCCTTCTCCTCCTCGATGAAGCGTCCGTCCACCAGCACATCGATATAGGAGAGCATTTCTTCCGTCACCTCTGTGTGTACTCTGCCGCCCTCCGCCATATCCACATCATACAGATAGCCGCTGTAGCACCATATATCCTTCTCCGGATATGTTTCCCGGATCTTCTTTAAAAGCTTCACCGCCGTCCTCTGGTTCTCCGGCTCGAAGGGCTCGCCTCCCAGCAGGGTGAAGCCCTGGATATAGTCCGGCGCCAGAAGCTCCAGGATCCGCCTCTCTGTCTCCTCCGTATAGGGCTTTCCGTAAGAGAAGTCCCAGGTCTCCGGATTGAAGCAGCCCTTACAGCAGTTGCGGCAGCCGGATACGAACAGCGTCACCCGGACCCCCGGCCCGTCGGCTATGTCATATTCCTTGATATTCCCGTAATTCATCCCGACCTCCGCCTACAGGTGCAGCACCCGGTCCTTGATCTCCTGGGTACGCCCCTGATTCCAGAACTGAGTCCCGATATAGCCGCAGGTACGGCGGGCCACAAACATCTTATCCTGATCCCGGTTCCCGCAGTTGGGGCACTCCCAGATGAGCTTCCCGTCCTCCTGCTCCTTGATCTGGATCTCGCCGTCATAGCCGCAGGCCTCGCAGTAGTCGCTCTTGGTATTGAGCTCCGCGTACATGATGTTGTCGTAGATGAACTTCATCACGGACAGCACTGCCGGGATATTGTTCTGCATATTGGGCACCTCCACATAGCTGATGGCGCCGCCGGGAGAGAGCTTCTGGAATTCCGATTCAAACTTCAGCTTGCTGAAGGCGTCGATCTCCTCCGATACATGGACATGATAGCTGTTGGTGATATAGTTCTTGTCGGTGACTCCCTTGATGATGCCGAACCGCTTCTGGAGGCATTTGGCAAACTTGTAGGTGGTGGACTCCATGGGCGTCCCGTATACCGAATAGCTGATATTTTCCGCAGCCTTCCACTCCGCGCACTTGTCGTTGAGCCGCTGCATCACAGCCAGGGCGAAGGGCTTTGCCTCCGGATCCGTGTGGGACTTGCCCAGCATCCTCATGCACATCTCATAAAGTCCCGCATATCCCAGGGAAATGGTGGAATATCCGTTGTAGAGCAGCTTGTCGATCAGCTCGCCCTTTCCCAGCCTGGCCAGCGCGCCGTACTGCCACAGGATGGGCGCCACGTCGGAGACCGTCCCCTTGAGCCGCTCATGACGGCACCGCAGGGCCCGGTGGCACAGCTCCAGCCGCTCATCCAGGATCTCCCAGAACTTATCCATATCTCCGTAGGAGGAGCAGGCCACGTCCACCAGATTGATGGTCACCACGCCCTGATTGAACCTCCCGTAGAACTTATAGCTGCCGTCGGGATTCTTCTGGCTGTCCTCCACCGTCAGGAAGGAACGGCAGCCCATGCAGGTATAGACGTTGCCCCGCTTTAACTCCCGCATCATCTTGGCGGAGATATAGTCCGGCACCATCCTCTTGGCCGTGCATCTGGCCGCCAGCTCCGTCAGATACCAGTACTTGGAGTCCTCGGTGATATTGTCCTCATCCAGCACATAGATCAGCTTGGGGAAGGCCGGAGTGATCCAGACTCCCTTTTCATTCTTGACGCCCTGGATCCTCTGGTTGAGGACCTCCTCCACGATCATGGCCAGATCGTCCCGGATGCGTCCCTCGGGCACCTCGTCCAGATACATGAACACCGTCACGAAAGGAGCCTGTCCGTTGCAGGTCATCAGGGTGATGAGCTGGTACTGGATGGTCTGGATGCCGCTCTTGATCTCATCCTTAAGCCGCAGCTCCGTCACCTTATTCACGATCTCCTCATCCGGCGTCTCGCCGCAGGCTTCCCGCTCTTCCATGACCTTCTTCCGGAGCTTCTGGCGGCTCACATCCACGAAGGGCGCCAGATGGGCCAGGGAAAAGGACTGGCCGCCGTACTGGTTGCTGGCCACCTGGGCCACGATCTGGGTGGTCACGTTGCAGGCCGTGAAAAAGCTGTGGGGCTTCTCGATCATGGTCTCGCTGATGACCGTGCCGTTCTGGAGCATGTCCTCCAGGTTGATGAGGTCGCAGTTGTGCTCCCTCTGGGCAAAATAATCCGTATCATGGAAATGGATGATGCCCTCCTCATGGGCCTTCACGATCTCTTCCGGCAGCAGCACCCGCTTGGAGAGGTCCTTGCTGACCTCGCCGGCCATGTAGTCCCTCTGGGTGGAGTTGATGACCGGATTTTTATTGGAATTCTCCTGGGTGACCTCCTCGTTGATATTGTCCAGGAGGGACAAGATGCCGTTGTCCGTGGTGTTGGACTTGCGGCTCAGCTCTCTCCTGTAGCGGTAACGCACATATTTCTGGGCCACCTCGTAGCCGCGCATCTCCATGATGCCGGTCTCCACCATATCCTGGATGTCCTCCACATTGACCGCATGGGTAGACTCCTGGATCTTGTCCGCCACGTTGTCCGCCACAGCCAGGATCTGGTATTCATTCATCTTATGGATATTATCTACTTCATGGTTCGCCTTCCGGATGGCGTTCTCAATCTTGGAAATGTCAAAAGCCACTTCCTCGCCGTTCCTCTTGATCACCCGGTTCCTTACTTCTGTCCTCATGGCCCCTCCTGTTCTTCTCCTACTATATGTTGGGATTGCATCTCAATAAATACACTATATATAGTCGCAGAGTTTATGATACCACAAAATATAGGAAAAGAAAAGGGGGTTTTTACATTTATTTTTCCGCTATGGAGACGGATCTGCGGAAGAAGATCAGGCCGATCACGAAAAAGACCGCCAGGATGCCCACGCCCAGGCTCGCGTTTCCGGTGATCTGGGACACGGCTCCCACAGAAAGAGTCCCCAGGAAAGAAGCGCCTTTTCCGCATATATCCAGGATCCCGAAATAATTCCCCGACTTCTCCGGCGGGATCAGCTTCGTGAAATGGGAGCGGGAAAGGGCCTGTATCCCGCCCTGGAACATCCCCACCGCCACTGCCAGGATCCAGAAATGGATCTGGGTGGTCATGAAGAGGGCAAAGACCGCGATGGCCGTATAGGCCAGGATGCACACGGTGATCAGCGAGTGGGTCCTGTATTTTTCCGAAAGCTTTCCGAAAAGGATGGAAAAGGGAAAGGCCACGATCTGGGTCGCCAGCAGGGCCAGCAGGAGCCCCGTGCTGGAAAGTCCCAGGGCCGTCCCGTAGGCGGTGGCCATCTCAATGACCGTGTAAACTCCGTCGATGTAGAAAAAATACGCGATGAAGAACAGCAGCAGCTTTTTATCCCGTCCCATCTCCCGAAAGGTGGAGAAAAGCCTTTTAAAGCTGGTCCGGACCGCGTGGGGCTCCGGTTCCACAAAATACTTCTGCCTGTACCTGCCAAGGAGCGGCAGGCTCATGGCCAGCCACCATACCGCCACGATGCCCAGGGCCATGGCCATGGCCGTCTCCATGGAAAGGCCGAAGCCGGAGGCGCCCAGCACCAGGACGAGGCCCGCGGCAAAGGGAAGGCAGCTCCCGATATAGCCCCAGGCATAGCCCAGAGAAGAGATCCTGTCCAGCCGCTCCGGCTCCGTCACGTCCGGCAGCATGGCGTCGTAGAAGATCAGGCTGGAAGAATATCCGATCTTGGCAACGATGTAGACCGCCAGGAATATCATCCAGGAACCCATAAAGCCCAGGAGCCCGCAGCCGACGGCTCCAATCAGGACCATGGCCAAAAACAGCGGCTTCTTAAGACCCCTCCTGTCGGCCATGGTCCCCAGGACAGGGCCCAGCACCGCCACCGCCAGGGTGGAGATGGAGGCCGCGTATCCCCAGTAGGCCAGATATTCCGTGGAGGACAGCCCTCCCTGTTCTCCCAGGGAATTGAAATAGATGGGAAGGATCGTCGACACCATCAGGATAAAGGCAGAATTTCCTATATCATACAGGATCCAGGATCTTTCCAGTTTCGTAAGCTTCTTTTCCATCTCTCTTACCCCTCAAAATTTCTCTGATACCGCTCCGGGAGCTCTTCCCCCGTCCGCAGGGACTGCGCGTAAGCGGGGATCAGCAGGGCCGCCTCCTCCAGGGCCTCCTGATAGCCTCTGAACAGCTTTTCGGAGCTTCCGGCGCACTCCGGATTCCTCTCATGGTTCATCATCATGCCCCGAAGATCCGGATAGCTCTTTCCCGCCAGCTTCATCCCCGCGTCCACGACGCACCTTTTGAAACGCCCCGGCGCCAGCAAAAGGCTCTGATACCATCTGACGGAGCGCAGCGCCTTCTCCACCTGGGCCGCCGTCACTCCCTGGAAAAAGGGCGCGATGGCGGCGGCATTCTTCCTGGACGGATTGATATGCTCCGTCAGAGGATGGCGCACAGGATCCAGCCCGTCCCTCTCCATCAGGAAACGGTCGAACTCTGTCTCGATCTCCGTATGGCAGATGCCGCTCTCCTCCATCTTCTCATAGACATATCCGTGGCAGTCGCTGTCCAGAAGATAGTGGCAGAGAAATCCATAGAGATAAGCTTTCTCCCCCTCGCCGGCCTTTATCAGCCTGCGGCCCCGCTCAAAAAACTCATACCCGGGCCGCTCATGGATCCGGTGACCCAGGGCGCTGACCGGATTTTTCCATAAGGGCTTATAGTAAAACAGGATGTCCGGTCCGTGAAGTCCGATCTTGTACAGATCCGGGCACTTGCGGATCTCCCTGCGGATGCTCTCCGGCAGTTTTTTATATACGTCCTTTCCGAACCGGTAATGCGCGTAAATCGACGGCATGGCCTCATCTCCTCCTTTTCTAAAAGCATACGCGGCAGGGCGGCCGAAAGCCACCCTGCCTGTATAAAGTATCTGCTATTTTTCTGTAAATATGTGAGCCTAAAACCAATCAGGAAGTACTGCCGACAAGGCCAGGCCTGCCGCGAAGGACGCCGCGTTGGCTGCCCAAGCATAGAGCCAGGGATGCAGCTTCCGCCCTTCCGTCTCCTTTCCCAGCCGTGGAAACGCGTACCAGTAGAGGAGTCCCTCCAGGAGAGCCGCCGCGATCTCCATCCAGAGCAGATAAAACCAGGACATTCCTGGTCCACGGTAATAGACCAGCGCGTTCAAGGCCAGGTTCAGACCGGTCTGAGTCGCCAGATTCGCTGCGGCTGCCACCAGCAGCTGGAGCGGACGCCGGAAACCGAAAGCCGCGGCCAAAAGCAGCTCCACCGCCAGAGTGACCGCGATCCGGAAGCCGAAGCCTCCAAACTCACTCCAGTAATTATAACTCTGCTCCACGGGAAATCCAAGGATTTCCGAAGAATTCTCCGGGATCTGCACGCCGGACAAGTCCGCGGTGAAATAACTGTGGAAGGCATACCGTTCATACGTCCGGTCACTGGCTATGAAGCTGTCACGCTCCGGGAAATAGAGCAGCAGCCGGAATTCCTCCGGAGGATAGTAATTCCACCGGAAGCGGCCGTCCTCAGAGCAGTCCTGGATATATCCCAGAAATTCATATCCCTCTGCATCGGAATACCCCTCAAAGCGTTCCCAGATCTCCTCCGGCCCCATGGATCCCTCATACTCCCGGCCGGCGCTCCAGGGACCGCTTCCCTCTCTGCCCAGGGCCGTCACCCAGAAAGCTTCCCCCTCCAGTCCTTCAAATTCCACCGTCAGATCCGGCTTCGGCCCGGAATCAGCCAGGGCCGTCACGGACAATACCAGGAATGCCGCCAGAAACAATAAGAACAGTCTTCGTATCTTCATATCGCGTCCTCCTTTCTTATCCTATAGTCAGTATAGCATAAAACTTCCCGTAAAACAGACCTTTTTTTCCGGGAAATTTTCCACAAAACGTATCTTCATTAAGACGCCGGGATCCCGGCGCGTAAAAGAAAAAAGGATCCTGCCATGCAGGCTCCTCCGCCGCAGCGCAGCTCCGCAGAGTGTTTTTGCTCTATGCCCATAGAGCAGACAAAAGGCGCAGGAGCGGTCCTGCTCCTGCGCCTGAAAAACCCAAATTTGTTTCCTTACAGTCTGGCTACTCCTGTATCCCGGGCCGCCTGAGCCACTGCCTTGGCAACTGCCGGGCCGACTCTCTTGTCAAAGGCCTTGGGGATGATGTACTCAGGAGAAAGCTCCTCATCCGTGATCAGGCTGGAAAGGGCATCCGCCGCCGCGATCTTCATGGCGTCGTTGATGTCCCTGGCCCTCACGTCAAAGGTCCCGCGGAACACGCCGGGGAATGCCAGCACATTGTTGACCTGGTTGGGGAAATCGCTCCTGCCGGTGGCGATGACTGCGGCGCCGCCTGCCTTGGCATCCTCAGGGAAGATCTCAGGCGTAGGATTGGCGCAGGCAAAGATGATGGCATCCTTGGCCATGGTCTTTACCATCTCCGTGGTCACGACGCCGGGAGCGGACACGCCGATGAATACGTCGGCGCCCACCAGCATATCTGCCAGGGAACCGGACTTCTTCTCCAGATTGGTCACCTGGGCCATCTCCTCCTTGATGGGATTCATGCCCTCTGTGCGGCCTGCGTAGATGGCGCCCTTCCTGTCGCAGAGGATGGCGTTCTTATATCCGGCGGAAAGGAGCAGCTTGGTGATGGAGATGGCTGCGGCTCCCGCGCCGTTGACTACGATCTTCACATCCTCCCTCTTCTTGCCTACGACCCTCAGAGCATTGTTGAGTCCGGCCAGCGTGATGATGGCCGTTCCGTGCTGGTCGTCATGGAAGATGGGAATATCGCATTTTTCTTTCAGCTTCTTCTCGATCTCGAAGCATCTGGGCGCGGCAATGTCCTCCAGGTTTACGCCGCCGAAGGAACCGGAGATCAGATAAATGGTGTTCACGATCTCGTCCACGTCCTTGCTCTTGATGCACAGCGGGAACGCATCCACGTCGCCAAAAGCCTTAAACAGGACACATTTTCCTTCCATGACCGGCATGCCGGCTTCCGGTCCGATGTCTCCCAGGCCCAGCACCGCAGTCCCGTCGGTGACCACCAGGCACATATTATGACGGCGGGTCAAGTCATAGCTCTTCTCCACGTCCTTCTGGATCTCCAGGCAGGGCTGCGCGACACCGGGGGTGTACGCGAGGGATAAATCATCCTTCGTCTCGACAGGGACTCTAGATACTACTTCGATCTTGCCTTTCCATTCGCCGTGGAGGCGTAAAGACTCTTTTGCGTAATCCATAGCTGTTCATTCTCCTTTTTGATCTAGTCTTGTGAATTTATTGACAAACTTCAGCGTGTCAATTATAGCATAGAACCGGGGCAGAATCAATATTTCCCGGTCTGTTTTTTCTTTTCTTCCATAAATTGCTCCAGGGACTCCCGCCAGTCCGGCATCCTGTAGATCCCGGATACCCGCATCATGAAATTGTCCAGCAGGGTATAACGGGGCCTGTTGACCACGGAGGGATTGTCTCCCGCCGTCAGCGGCTCGATATTGACCCGCTTTCCGGACATCCGCACGATCTCCTTGGCAAACTCATAGCGGCTGCACATCCCCTCGCAGGAAGCGTGATAGATCCCGTACTCCGAGGAATCCACCAGCTTCATCAGGAACTTGGCCAGCTCCCAGGCGCTGGTGGGCGTGCTCACCTGATCCACCGGGACAAAGATGGTATCCTCCGTCAAAAGGCCCTCCAGGATATAGCTGACAAAATTATTCCTGGTATTCCCATAGATCCAGGAGCTCCTGACGATGACGTGCCTGGGGGCCAGCTCCCGCACGAAATCCTCCCCGGCCAGCTTGGATTTTCCATAGACCGTCCTGGGATTCACATGGTCAAATTCCGTCAGAGGCTTCTTGGCCGTGCCGTCAAATACGTCGTCGGTGGAAATATGGATCAGCTTGGCATCCACCCGCTTGGCGGCGATGGCCAGATTCCTGGCCCCCAGGGCGTTGACCCGGTAGGCTTCCTCCATATGCCTCTCGCACGCCGCCAGATCCGTCATCCCGGCACAGTTGATGATCACATCCGGTCCGTTTCCGTCGGCAAAGGCGCATACGCCCTCCAGGGCGGTGATGTCCACCTCCCTGTCCGTGGTCAAAAGCTCATGGCTCCCCCTCTGCTCCAGCATCTCCCGGACCGCGGAGCCCAGCTGTCCCTCCGCTCCTACGATCCATACCTTTCCTTTACTCATACCTGCTTTTCCTCCCCGGCCTGCTGCAGGGACGCATTCAGCGCCATCATCCGCTCGTCCAAGACTGCCACCATGTCGGCGCACTCCTTCAGATTCTCCCTCATATGGGCCGGCGCATCCCCCTCAAATTTATAATGGATCTTGTGCTCCAGGCTGGCCCAGAAATCCATGGCGATGGTCCGTATCTGGATCTCCACCTTCATCTCCACCTGGCCGCTGGACAGATAGATGGGTACGCTGACCACCATATGATAACTGCGGTACCCATTTGGTTTGGGATTTGCAATGTAATCCTTTACCATCAGCACCTTGATGTCGTCCTGCCTGGAAATGGCATCTGCCAGATAATATATATCGGACGTAAAGGAACAGATGATGCGGATCCCCGCGATGTCATGGAGCTCCAGGTACATATTGTCGATGGTAGCCTCGAAACCCAGACGCTTGAGCTTCTTGACGATGCTCTCCGCCGTCTTGATCCTGGCCTTTACGTGCTCGATGGGATTGTAATTGTTGATATGCTGGAATTCATCGCTTAGGATATTGACCCTGGTCTGGATCTCCTGGAGCGCCGCGTTGTATAAAAACATCAGGGTATTCCACTGATCCAGCTGGTCATATTCCTTCGGCAGCTGAGGTATTGGCATAAGATCCCTCCTTCACCGGCACTAATCCAGCTTGATCCCCTTAAGAAGAGCTCCCAGGCTGGTGGACGCCTCTCCCTCTTCCCTGTATTCCGCATGGCTTTCTGTATCTTCCGGCTCCGCCACATCGTGGAGGGCCTTCATGCTGAGACTTAAACGTCCGTCCTTGACGGAAGTGATCTTCACCGTGATCCTCTGTCCCACGCTCAGGACTGCCGCCGGAGTCTTGATCCTCTTATCGCTGATCTGGGATACATGGAGAAGCCCGGTGGCTCCGTTGTCCAGCTTCACGAAAGCTCCATAATTCTGGATGGTCTCCACCACGCCCTCAGACACGGCTCCCACCTCGCAGGCCGCGATCTTTCTCTTCTTTTCCTCCTGCTCCCTGGCATAGGCCAGCTCCTTGGCCGACAGCACCAGACGCTTCGCCGCTCTGTCCACCGTGATCACCTGGACCGAAAGCTCTCTGCCCAGCCAGTCCTCCAGATTCTCCACATAGCCGGTATCCAGCTTGGAAGCCGGGATAAAGCCGCGGATGCCGTCCACATAGGCGACGGCGCCGCCCTTTACGATGCCGTCCACCTTCACATCCAGAGGCGTCCTGTCGGCAAAGCACTGCTCCATCCTGTCCCAGGCCATGGCGTCATTGGCCGCCTTGCGGGACAGGAGGATATGGCCGTGACCGTCGTCGCTCCTCAGGACCGTGGCCGTGATCTCGTCTCCGGTATGGACCTCTTCCTTCAAATTGCATCCGGGATCGTTGCTGTAGTGCTCTTTGGTGATGATGCCCTCGGTGTAAGACTTGAGATCCAGGGTCACGGCTTCATCGTCCACGCCGATGACAGTCCCTGTCAGGATATCTCCCTCTTCCACCTTTTTAAAAGAAGCATCCAGCTCCTGTTTGTAGTCGTCCATGGTTTCCATATGTCCTTCCATTGGTATCCCTCCCATACGTAGATTCAAATCTGGTTTTATCATACCATCTTTTTCCCCCAATGGCAATCTTCCGCCTCCAATATGCCTCTCCCCGGAACTGTAAATAATTTCTTTCATAAATCTTAAATATTTATAAATTCACGTCCCTCCTTTCATCTGGTATACTGGATGCAAAAAAGAAACGGAGGTATGGTATGAAAAAGAAATGGATCCTGATCGCCGGCATTTTCCTGGCTGCCGCCGTCACCGGCGGCCTCGTCTGGAAATTTACGGCAGGAAGCAGCGCTCCCGCCGCCGGAGAAAACGCCCTCTACGCAGATTCCGTCGGGATGCTGACCGGCACCGGCCTTGGAGCCGCCAACCGGTTCTCGGGGATCGTCGAATCCCAGAAGGTCCTGAACATAAAACTGGACCAGAACCAGACGGTGAAGGAGATCTTCGTGGAGAAGGGACAGTCTGTGGAAGCCGGCACGCCTCTGTTCCAATACGACACCGAAGACCTGGCCATGAAGCTGGAGCAGGCCAATCTGGAACTGGAAGGCATCTCCAACAACATAAGCGTCAAAAACGCCCAGATCGATGAGCTGACAAAGGCGAAACAGAGCGCGCCGGAGAGCGAGCAGCTCTCCTACACCACCCAGATCCAGGAAGCCCAGCTGGCGGTGAAGCAGGAAGAGTACAACTACAAGGTCAAGCAGCTGGAGATCGACAAGCTCCAGAACTCCCTGGACTCTTCCCAGGTCACTTCCACCATCGCCGGGGTGGTCCAGGAGATCAACCGGGAGTCCTCCTATGATGAGTACACCGGAGAACAGAAGCCCTTCATGAGCATCCTGGCCGTGGGAAAATACAGGATAAAGGGCACCATCAGCGAGCAGAATATGGCGGATATCTATACCGGCATGCCGGTGACGGTCCACTCCCGCGTAGATGAAGACATCACCTGGTCCGGCACCATCGATTCCATCGACACGGAACAACCCTTAAGCGGCATGAATTCCTATTCCTCCGACGGCTCCGGCATCGACGGCCCGGCTTCCAGGTATCCCTTCTATGTGACTCTGGATTCCAGCGACGGCCTCATGCTGGGCCAGCACGTCTATCTGGAGGAGGACTCCGGCCAGGCCCGCGACGGCATGTGGCTCATGAGCCCCTATATCATCCAGGAGGACGGCGGGTCCTATGTATGGGCCGCCGGACAGGACGGCACCCTGGAAAAGCGTCCCGTCACCCTGGGCGCCTATGATGAAGAGATGGACACTTATGAGATCCTGGACGGTCTCGAAAGCTCCGATCACATCGTGTGGCCCAGCGAGGACTGCAGGGAAGGCGCGGCCGTCTACATAAACGGAGAGGGCCCGGGAGAACCCTCGGAGGAGGTGCCTGTCGATGCTTTTGGAGCTTGACCACATCTATAAGGACTATATCCAGGGCAAGATGACCGTGCCTGTATTAAAAGACGTGACCCTCCATGTGGAAGAAGGAGAATACGTGGCGGTCATGGGGCCTTCCGGCTCCGGAAAGACCACTCTCATGAATATCATCGGCTGCCTGGACACCCCCACCTCCGGCACCTACCGTCTGGGAGGGCGGGACCTTTCCCAGAACCGGGACAAGGAAATGTCAAAAGTCCGGAACCAGTCCATCGGCTTCGTATTCCAGAATTTCAACCTGCTGCCCAGGCAGAGCGCTCTGGAAAATGTGGCGCTCCCCCTCCTCTACGGCGGAGTCCCCCGCAGAGAGCGCAAAGAGCTGGCCAGGGAAGCGCTGGCCAGAGTGGGATTGGAGGACCGTCTGCATTTCAAGCCCACCCAGCTTTCCGGCGGCCAGAAGCAGCGGGTAGCCATCGCGAGGGCCATTGTCACGAAACCGGACCTCCTGCTGGCCGACGAACCCACCGGCGCTCTGGACAGCGCCTCCGGCCTCCAGATCATGGAACTGTTCGGCCAGCTGAACGCAGAGGGCATGACCGTCATCATGATCACCCATGATCCGGAGATCGCCGCCCACGCCGGGCGGACCGTCCTGATCCGAGACGGCATCCTGAGTCAGAGAAAGGAGGCCTCCTCATGAAAGCTTCCAGAAAAAAATGGCTGATCGTTTCCCTGTGCCTGGTCTTATGCCTCTGTCTGGCCGGCACGGCCGTCGTCTATCTGGTGAAAAACAGCGGGAAGCCCGTCCGGGTCGCTCCCGCCAGCGCCATGAACAACGGCTACTGGGAAGATTCGGCCGATATTTCTTCCTACGGGAACGTGACCTCAGGCCTCACCCAGGAGGTCCCCTATGACGAGACCCTGTCCATCACGGAGATCTATGTGCAGGAGGGAGATACCGTGCGCATCGGCGATCCTCTGGTGGCCTACGATACCAGCCTCCTGGCCCTGGAACTGGAGATGAAGCAGATGCAGATCGACGGCATAGGCCTCAACATCCAGAATATCCAGGCTGAGCTGGACCAGCTGAAAAACACTGCCCCCGTGGCCTTCGTCTCTCCCAACAGGGAGGCAGGCCTCCGGCTGGCGCTGTCGCCCGTTTCTCAGGAGACAGAGCCGGAGTCTTCCGAAGTGCCGGAGAGCTCCACGGATCCCGGCGAGACAGAGCCTCCCACAGATCCCGGCCTGCCGGAGGGCGAAGTCTGGCGGGAGATCACGGCGGACTCCGTTCCCTATGCCGGAAGCGGGACCGCCGCCGACCCTTACCGTTTTTATGTGTTTCCTCCGGAGGGGAAGACCTCCGTCTCCATCGGCGCCGGTTACCTGAAGAAAGCTCTGGCCGAGAAGACCTGGGCCGTCTTTGAGACTGTGGACGATCCCCAGTCTCCCGCCCGCATCGTCAGCGCCTGGACCATGGACTGGGAGACCATCGCTTCGCTGGCCCAGGCCGCCTCCGGGACTTCGCTTCCGGAAGAAGCCCGGGGAGCAGCCGTATTCCGTAGCGTCATAACCGGACAGGACACTCCCTATATGGGAGACGGCAGTGCCCAGAACCCCTACCGGTATCTGTGCGCTTCCGGTTCCTCGGCGGATTTTTCCCTGATGGCAGCCGCCATGGAGACCGGGACCGTGTACCGTTTCGACGTGGTAGACGATCCCGATTCTCCCTCCTGCATCCTCTATTCCTGGACCCTGGACGGGCGTGCTCCGGAAGATCCCGGCGAAGACATCCCCGGCGGAGAGCTTCCCGGCGAGGATCTCCCCGGCGGAGATTTCCCCGGCATCGACATTCCCGCCGGTCCCACCAAAGAGGAGCTGGAAACACAGATCCGGGAAAAAGAGGATACGCTCAAGACCCTGGACCTGGAAAAGCGCACCGCTGCCCTGGAGCTTAAACAGCTCCAGAAAAAGATAGAAGACGGCGTTGTGAAGAGCACCGTCAACGGCACGGTCCGCTCCGTCCTGGACGAAGAGACCGCCAGGCTGGAAAGCTCTCCTCTGATCACCGTGGGCGGAGAAGACGGCTTTTATATCACCGGCTATGTGGCGGAGACCGCTCTGACCAAGATCGAACCGGGCATGACCTTGACGGCCACCTCCTGGAACACGGGCATGAGCTATGAAGCCACCGTCACCGGCGTCGGCACTTCTCCTTCCTCCGGTTATTCCAGCGGGAATCCGAACCTGTCCTACTATCCCTTCACCGCCGTGATCCAGGGCGACGCCGACCTTACCAACGGGGACGGAGTGGATCTGAGCGGCATGGAAGGCATAGAAAGCAGTGGAAACGACGGCGGCCTGTATCTGCCCGCCGCCTTCGTGCGGGAAGACGGCAGCCGCTACTACGTCTACAAAAAGGGAGAAAACGGCCGCCTCACCAAGCAGTATGTGGAAACCGGAAAGATCGTCTACGGCACCATAGAGATCCTGTCCGGACTGGCCATGGACGAGGAGATCGCCTTTCCCTATGGCCGGGATGTAAAAGAAGGGGCCAGGACCCAGTCCGTTGAGACCCTGTACGACTATGGATATTAGGAGGGTGCTTTATGCTTGAGAATATCAGACTTTCTTTTCAGGGGATCTGGGCTCATAAGCTCCGCTCCATCCTGACCATGCTGGGCATCATCATCGGCATCGGCTCCATCATCGCCATCGTGTCCACCATCAAAGGGACCAACGAACAGATCAAACAGAACCTGGTGGGAGCCGGAAACAACGCGGTGAACATCCAGCTCTATCAGGGAGACTGGGTCTATGATATGTCCTACCAGAGCCCGCCCGAGGGCGTGCCCATGATCGGTGAGGAAGCCCTGCAGGCCGTCAACGACCTGCCCGAAGTATCGGAAGCTTCCCTCTACTACTCCAGGAACGAATACGGAGCCGTATACAACGGCAGCCGGGCCCTGGACGGAGGAAACATCCTGGGGATCGATTCCCACTATTTCGATGTGTACGGGTATCAGGTGACCAGGGGACGCGGCTTTTCAGACCGGGACTTTTCTTCCGGCAGGAAAGTGGCCCTCATCGACAAGACGGCTTCTGCCAACCTGTTCCAGGGGGAGGATCCCGTGGGCAGGACCATCGACATCAAGGGCGAGCCCTTTGTGGTGGTGGGTCTCATGGGCAAAAAAGCCGGCTTTGAACCGGTGATCAATTCCCTGGACGATTACTACCGTTATTCCTCGGACTACTCCAGCGGGACAGTATGCGTGCCCTCTTCTGTCTGGCCCATCCTCTACCGCTACGACGAGCCCCAGAGCCTGGCGGTCCACGCCGTGACCACCGACGATATGACGGCCGCGGGAGAAAAGGCCGCCGACATCCTCAACAGCTATCTGGCCGTCACGGACGACTCCATCCAGTACAAGGGGGAGGACCTGCTGAAGCAGGCCGCCCAGCTCCAGGAGCTCTCCGCTTCCACCAACCGGCAGCTGATCTGGATCGCCAGCATTTCCCTGCTGGTGGGCGGCATCGGCGTCATGAACATCATGCTGGTCTCCGTCACGGAACGGACCAGGGAGATCGGCCTGAAAAAAGCGCTGGGAGCCAGAAAGCGCAGGATCCTGGGCCAGTTCCTGACGGAAGCGGCCGTCCTCACAGGTCTGGGAGGCATCCTGGGCATAGGAGGCGGCATCGCCCTGGCCTATGGGATCTCCCATCTGACCTCCACCCCGGTGGCCATCAGCGTCCCGGCCATCCTCATCGCCTTCCTCTTTTCCACGCTGATCGGCCTGCTCTTCGGCCTGCTCCCTTCGGTGAAGGCGGCGGGATTAAATCCCATCGACGCGCTGCGCCACGAATAAAGGCGCTAAAAAAGGATCCTGCATGGTTTCCTATAGAGGAGAAAGAGGCGCGCTGCCATGGCAGCGCGCCT
>CAJFUL010000068.1 GCA_904420245.1 Candidatus Paralachnospira avium | reverse complement strand
TCTTCGGGGTCCGTTTTCTGTTTTTAGGCATAAAAAGGGAGCCATTGCTCCATAGATGATTTCTCATCTATTTTGCAACGGCCCCTTCTTACTCTATAGGAAACTTACCGCTTATGCGGCCGGCCGCAGGCGGAGGCTCCGGCCGCGTTATGGGGTCTCCTCTTCGCTCCGGCTGTTTGCCAAGCAGGCGCGGCCTGCCGCGGGCAGGGGAGTCGCCGCGCGGATGCGGGATACGGGCCGGATGCCGGAAGGAAAGCCTTGCAGGAACGGAAAACTCGTTGTACAATTAGTACCAGTGATTTTTTGATTATACAGGAGGAGAATATGGCACTGGATCAGAGCAAGATCAGGAATTTTTGTATTATTGCCCACATCGATCACGGGAAGTCGACCCTGGCCGACAGGATCATAGAAAAGACCGGGCTTTTGACCAGCAGGGAGATGCAGGCCCAGGTCCTGGACAATATGGATCTGGAGCGGGAGCGGGGGATCACCATCAAGTCCCAGGCAGTCCGCACCATATACAGGGCAAAGGACGGAGAGGAATATATCTTCAATCTGATCGATACTCCGGGACATGTGGACTTCAACTATGAGGTATCCAGGAGCCTGGCCGCCTGCGACGGGGCCATCCTGGTGGTGGATGCGGCCCAGGGGATAGAGGCCCAGACCATGGCCAACGTATATCTGGCCCTGGATCATGATCTGGAAGTCTTTCCGGTCATCAACAAGATCGACCTGCCCAGCGCCGATCCCCAGAGAGTCATTGATGAGATCGAGGACGTCATCGGCATAGAGGCCCAGGACGCGCCTCAGATCTCCGCCAAGGCCGGCATCAACATCGAGGACGTGCTGGAGCAGATCGTGACCAAGATCCCGGCTCCGGGAGGAGATCCCAAGGCGCCTCTGCAGGCTCTGATCTTCGATTCCCTCTATGATTCTTATAAGGGGGTCATCGTCTTCTGCCGGGTCAAGGAGGGAACGGTGCGGAAGGGCACCAAGATCCGCTTCATGGCCACAGGAGCCGAATTTGAGACGGTGGAAGTGGGGTATTTCGGAGCCGGTCAGTTCATCCCCTGCGACGAGCTTCCGGCCGGCATGGTGGGATATGTGACCGCCAGCATCAAGAACGTGCGGGATACCAGAGTGGGCGATACCATCACCGACGCGGAAAATCCCTGCAAGGAGCCCCTTCCCGGCTACAAGAAAGTGACGCCCATGGTGTACTGCGGCCTTTATCCTGCCGACGGCGCCAAGTACAACGACCTGCGGGACGCTCTGGAAAAGCTCCAGCTCAACGACGCTTCCCTCCAGTTTGAGCCGGAGACCTCGGCGGCTCTGGGCTTCGGCTTCCGCTGCGGCTTCCTGGGCCTCCTCCATCTGGAGATCATCCAGGAGCGGCTGGAGCGGGAGTACAATCTGGATCTGGTGACCACGGCTCCGGGAGTCGTCTACCGGGTCCACAAGACAAACGGGGAGGTCATGGAGCTGACCAATCCTTCCAACCTGCCGGATCCTTCGGAGATCGAGTATATGGAGGAGCCCATCGTGAAGGCGGAGATCATGGTGACGACGGAGTTCATCGGCGCCATCATGGGCCTCTGCCAGGAGCGCAGGGGAGTCTATATCGGAACGGAATACATGGAGGATACCAGGGTCCTGCTCCGGTATGACCTGCCCTTGAACGAGATCATCTATGACTTTTTCGACGCGCTGAAGTCCAGGTCCAGGGGATACGCTTCCTTTGACTATGAGCTGAAGGGATATGAGCAGTCGGATCTGGTGAAGCTGGACATCCTGATCAATAAGGAAGCCGTGGACGCCCTGTCCTTCATCGTCCATGCCGATACGGCCTATGAGCGGGGGAGGAAGATGTGCGAGAAGCTGAAAGAGGAGATCCCCAGGCATCTGTTTGAGATCCCCATCCAGGCGGCCATCGGCAACAGGATCATCGCCAGGGAGACGGTGAAGGCCATGAGGAAGGACGTGCTGGCCAAGTGCTACGGCGGCGACATCACCAGGAAGAGAAAGCTTCTGGAGAAGCAGAAAGAGGGCAAGAAGCGGATGCGCCAGGTGGGCAGCGTGGAGATCCCGCAGAAGGCTTTCATGAGCGTGCTGAAGCTGGACGATAAGTGATGAGAGAAGCGCAGATCTATATCCATATCCCTTTCTGCGTGCGCAAATGCGGATACTGCGATTTTGTATCGGTCCCGGCAGGGAGAGAAGTGCAGGCCTCATACCAGAGGGCGCTTCTGCGGGAGATCCGGGCGCAGGAGGAGCGGCTTTCCATCCCGTCGGTGTTTTTCGGAGGGGGCACCCCGTCCATTGTGGATCCCTTATATATAGAACAAATCCTTTCCTGCCTGCGGAGCGGCCATGAACTGTGGGAGGGGGCGGAGATCACCCTGGAGGCCAATCCGGGCACGCTGACTCCTGAAAAGCTGGATATTTACAGGAGGGCGGGCGTGAACCGCCTGAGCCTGGGACTCCAGTCGGCTTCCGATGAAGAGCTCCGTATGCTGGGGAGGATCCACACATACGGGGAGTTTCTGGAGAGCTTCCGGGCAGCCAGGGAGGCAGGCTTTTCCAATATCAATGTGGATCTGATGGCGGCCCTGCCGGGGCAGACGGAGGAGAGCTTTGAGGAGACTCTGCGGACAGTTTCAGCCCTTTCTCCGGAGCATCTGTCCGTTTACAGCCTGATCATCGAGGAGGGGACGCCCTTCCATGAGAAATACCATCTCCAGGCCATGGCCAGAGAGGAGGGGCGGGAGGACACCTGGCCCCTTCCCACAGAGGAGACGGAGCGGCAGATGTATCACAGGGCGCGGCAGATCCTGGAAGAGAACGGATACTTCCGCTATGAGATCTCCAATTACGCCAGGAAGGGCTGCCAGTGCCGCCATAATGTGGGGTACTGGACGGGAGTCCCTTATCTGGGCTTCGGCGTCTCCGCCTCTTCCTATTTCGGCGGCAGGCGGTTTTCCGATACGAGGGACCTGGGAGAGTATCTGGAGGTCCTGGCGGGACAGGACGAAAACGCTTCGGAAGCTTCCGGCCAGGATCTTTCCCGGCTCCGGACAGAGGAGGAGCTGGTGACGAGGGAGCGGGCCATGGAGGAGTTCATGTTCCTGGGTCTGAGGCTGACGGCAGGCGTACAGGAGGCAGAGTTCCTGCGCCGCTTCGGAAGCTCCGTGGAGGAGGTCTATGGACAGGCAGTCTCCAGGATGGAGGAGCAGGGCCTCATGGAGCGTGAGGGCGGACGGCTGAGGCTGACGGAACGTGGGAATGACGTGAGCAACTATGTGCTGTCGGAATTTTTGCTGGATCCCTGAGGAGAGAAGAAAAGGTTCCTGCCGCGCAGCGCGGCCTTATAGAATAGAAAACACAGACGGGGCGCCGGATACCGGCGCCCCGTCTGTGTTATGAGGAATAAATGTGAGAAATGTTGGTAATATCAGTATAGGATGAGATCAAGGGGAATTCTATCGGGATTCTGCTTGAAATTATAACAATCCTGCGGAGAAGGGCCGCAAAGAGCAGGAAAGGAATGTGAAGAAACTATGAAATCCCAAAAAAGTTGTTGACAAAGGGAAAACACAGTGCTATCTTAATGATATGGATATTAGCACTCTATAAGGTTGAGTGCTAACAGGAAAGGGGATGTGAGAGTTGGAATTGGATGAACGCAAGAAAAAGATACTGAACGCCATCATCCTCAATTACCAGGAGACCGGCGAACCGGTGGGCTCACGGACCATTTCCAAGTATTCCGATCTGCAGCTTTCCTCGGCCACCATCCGGAATGAGATGGCGGATCTGGAGGAGATGGGACTGATCGTACAGCCGCATACGTCGGCGGGCCGGATCCCTACCGATAAGGGTTACCGCCTTTATGTGAACCATATGCTGGAGACAGCGGAGCAGGAACGGGAGCCCGAGAAGCAGGTTCCCCAGGTGGCGGACCATGTGGTGGAGAGGCTGGACCGGATGGAACGGGTCCTGCAGCAGATGATCAAGGTCCTGGCGGCCAATACCAATTACGCCGCGCTGGTCTCTGCCCCCAGATACAACCGCAACAAGGTCAAATTCATCCAGCTTTCCAGGGTGGAGGAGAACCGGCTGCTGGCTGTGGTGGTGGTGGAGGGAAATATCATCAAGAACACCATCTTTGAGGTGGAGGAGCCGCTGAGGGAAGAGGATCTCTTTTCCCTGAACCTGATGTTAAACAGCAATTTAAACGGGCTCACCATCGAGGAGATCAGCCTGGACATCATCACCAAGCTGAAGGAGCAGGCAGGTCCCCACGCGGAGATCGTGGGAAAGGTCCTGGACGCGGTGGCGGAGGCCATCCGGGCCGACGAAGAGGATCTGAAGATCTATACCAGCGGCGCCACCAATATTTTCAAATATCCGGAGCTTACCGACGGGAGCAAGGCCAAGGACATCCTCCAGGTCTTTGAGGAAAAGGAACAGCTGGAGGAGCTTCTGACAGACAAGCTCAACGAAGAGGGCAAGCAGGGGATCCAGGTATATATCGGCAATGAGATGCCGGTCCAGAGCATGAAGGACTGCAGCGTTGTCACCGCCACTTACAGCTTCGGCGGAGGCATGCAGGGGACCATCGGCATCGTGGGGCCCAAGCGGATGGATTATCAGAAAGCCGTGGACGCCCTGCAGACCGTGATGGGACAGCTGGACAGCATGATCAGAAAAGAGGATTAGAAAGGCGGGATAGACGTGGCAGATACAGATAGAGACAGGATCGAGGACGAGATGATGGAAGAGCTGGAGGAGGATACGGCAGAGCAGATGGTGGAAGAGGCCGTTTCCGATACGGCGCAGGAGAGCCGGGAGGGCTCCGGAAGCGGAGAGACCCAGGCCGGCCCCAAGGAGGAAGAGAAGAAAAGCTTCTTTAAGAAGAAAGATAAGAAGGACAAGAAAGATGTCCAGATCGAGGAGCTGACCGATAAACTGAAGCGTTCCATGGCGGAGTTTGAAAACTTCCGCAAGAGAACGGAAAAGGAAAAGGCGGCCATGTTCGAGGTGGGAGCCAAGAGCGTCATCGAAAAGGTGCTTCCCGTGGTGGATAATTTCGAGCGCGGCATGGCGACCTTAAAGGATGAAGAAGCCCATTCCCCTTTTGCGGAGGGAATGGATAAGATATATAAACAGCTTCTTACGGTCCTGGAATCCATGGACGTAAAGCCCATCGAGGCCCTGGGCCAGGAATTCAACCCGGATTTCCACAATGCCGTGATGCATGTGGAGGATGAGAGCGTCGGTGAGAACATCATCGTCGAGGAGTTCCAGAAAGGGTATCTTTACCGGGACAGCGTGGTGCGCCACAGCATGGTAAAGGTAGCCAACTGATCATACAGCAAAAAAAATCTGAAAATATAGGAGGAATTTATTATGGGAAAGATCATAGGTATCGACCTTGGTACAACAAACTCATGTGTAGCCGTTATGGAAGGCGGCAAACCGGTAGTTATCGCAAATACAGAAGGCGCCAGGACCACACCCTCCATCGTAGCCTTCACGAAGAATGGCGAGAGGCTGGTGGGCGAGCCCGCGAAGCGTCAGGCCGTCACCAACTCCGAGCGCACCATTTCCTCTATTAAGAGGCATATGGGCACCGACTATAAGGTAGACATCGACGGAAAGAAATATACTCCTCAGGAGATCTCCGCCATGATCCTCCAGAAGCTGAAGGCCGACGCCGAGAGCTATCTGGGCGAGAAGGTGACGGAGGCCGTCATCACAGTTCCCGCGTACTTCAACGACGCCCAGAGGCAGGCCACCAAGGACGCCGGAAAGATCGCCGGACTGGACGTAAAGCGTATCATCAACGAGCCTACGGCGGCGGCTCTGGCTTACGGCCTGGACAATGAGAGCGAGCAGAAGATCCTGGTGTACGACCTGGGCGGCGGCACCTTCGATGTGTCCATCATCGAGATCGGCGACGGCGTCATCGAAGTACTGGCCACCAACGGCGACACCCATCTGGGCGGCGACGACTTCGACGCCAAGATCGTAGATTACATGATCGCGGAATTCAAGAGAACAGAGGGCGTAGATCTGTCCAATGACAAGATGGCGCTCCAGAGACTGAAGGAAGCGGCAGAGAAGGCCAAGAAAGAGCTTTCCTCCGCCACCACCACCAACATCAACCTGCCGTTCATCACGGCCACCAGCGAAGGCCCCAAGCACTTCGACATGAACCTGACCAGAGCTAAATTCGACGAGCTGACCAGGGATCTGGTGGAGAGGACGGTAGTCCCCGTACAGAACGCCATGAGAGACGCGGGCCTGACCACCTCCGATCTGGGCAAGGTCCTTCTGGTGGGCGGTTCCACCCGTGTGCCGGCTGTACAGGAAAAGGTAAAACAGCTGACAGGCAAGGAGCCTTCCAAGAACCTGAACCCGGATGAGTGCGTGGCCATCGGCGCCTCCATCCAGGGCGGCAAGCTGGCCGGCGACGCGGGCGCAGGCGACATCCTCCTGCTGGATGTGACTCCGCTGTCTTTGTCCATCGAGACCATGGGCGGCATTGCCACCAGACTCATCGAGAGAAATACGACGATCCCCACCAAGCACAGCCAGGTGTTCTCCACGGCGGCTGACAACCAGACGGCCGTTGACATCAACGTGCTCCAGGGCGAGCGTCAGTTCGCGAAGGACAACAAGAGCCTCGGACAGTTCAGGCTGGATGGGATCCCGCCTGCAAGGAGAGGCGTGCCTCAGATCGAAGTTACCTTCGATATCGACGCCAATGGTATCGTAAACGTATCCGCCAAGGATCTGGGCACAGGCAAGGAACAGCACATCACCATCACCGCGGGTTCCAATATGTCCCAGGACGATATTGACAAGGCCGTAAAGGAAGCGGCTGAGTACGAGGCCCAGGACAAGAAGCGCAAGGAAGGCATCGACGCGAGGAACGAGGCGGACTCCATGGTATTCCAGACCGAGAAGGCTCTGGAGGAAGCCGGAGACAAGATCGACGCTTCCCAGAAGGCCGCTGTGGAAGAGGACATCAAGTCCCTGAAGGCAGTGCTGGAAGCTACGGCAAACGGCGAGATCTCCGATGCCCAGCTGGATGAACTGAAGGCAGGCAAGGAGAAACTGATGAACAGCGCGCAGGCACTTTTCGCCAAGATGTATGAGCAGACCCAGGGCAGCGCTGCGGGCGCCCAGGGAGGAAACGCTGCGGGGAACGCAGGTTCCGGCGACGACGACGTAGTGGACGCCGATTTCAAAGAAGTTTAATAAATCTTCCGCTTTGGATCTGACTGCCAGTGATTCAGGGCGGCCCTGCAGGGCTGCCTTGAATCTTTTGGCGTGTCCGGGGAGAGGTTAGGAGAGGTGACGAAAGTGGCTGAAAAAAGAGATTATTACGAGGTACTGGGCGTTCCCAGGGATGCCGATGAGGCGGCCCTGAAAAAAGCGTACCGTGTACTGGCGAAAAAATATCATCCGGATACCAACCAGGGAAATCCGGAGGCGGAGGCAAAGTTTAAGGAGGCTTCGGAGGCTTACGCGGTCCTTAGCGATCCGGAAAAGAGGAGGCAGTACGACCAGTTCGGCCATGCGGCCTTTGAAGGCGGCGCCGGAGGGGCCGGAGGCTTCGGAGGATTTGACTTCGGCGCCGATATGGGAGATATTTTCGGAGATATTTTCGGAGATCTGTTCGGAGGCCGTTCCAGGAGCCGGGGCAGCTCAGGGCCCATGAAGGGCGCGAACCTGCGGACCAGCATCCGTATAACCTTTGAGGAAGCTCTCTTCGGGTGCGAGAAGGAGATCGAGCTGACCACCAAGGATGAATGTCCGGAGTGCCATGGCAGCGGAGCCAAGCCGGGGACCCAGCCGGAGACCTGTCCCAAGTGCAACGGCAAGGGCCAGGTGGTCTATACCCAGCAGTCCATGTTCGGGATGGTGAGGAACGTCCAGACCTGTCCCGAGTGCGGCGGCACCGGAAAGGTCATCCGGGAAAAATGCGCTTCCTGCCGGGGCACCGGGAGCGTCAGCTCCAGGAAGAGGATCCAGGTTTCCATCCCCGCCGGCATCGACAACGGACAGAGCGTCCGTCTCCGGGGAAAGGGAGAGCTGGGGATCAACGGCGGCGAGAGAGGAGATCTCATGGTGGAGGTGGTGGTATCGGGCCATCCCATCTTCAAGCGCCAGGATACCAATATCTACTCCACCGTGCCCATTTCCTTCGGCACGGCGGCACTGGGCGGTGAGATCAAGATCAAGACCGTGGACGGGGAAGTGGCCTACAATGTGGCGCCGGGGACCCAGACCGATACCAGGATCCGCCTGAAGGGCAAGGGCGTGCCTTATCTGAGGAATCAGAACGCCAGAGGCGATCACTATGTGACCCTGGTGGTGAAGGTGCCGGAGCGGCTGAATAAGGAGCAGAAGGAGGCTCTCCAGAAGTTCCGGGAGACCATGGGAGAAGTGCCCGCCGGCGAAGCGCGTGAAGAAAAGCACAAGAAAAAAGGGTTTTTTAAATAAAAGCAGGATTTACGGCTGCCGTGAAACCGGGTGATTTCGCGGCGGCCGTTTTGTCTGTATGGGATTTTTGGAAAACGGGAGGGAATCATGGGAGAAAAGGGAAATG
This sequence comes from Candidatus Paralachnospira avium, assembly GCA_904420245.1. Classification (GTDB taxonomy): domain Bacteria; phylum Bacillota; class Clostridia; order Lachnospirales; family Lachnospiraceae; genus Lientehia; species Lientehia avium. The sequence goes on along the minus strand of CAJFUL010000068.1, from coordinate 23,450 downwards.
CTTTGGGGCTTCTGCCCATCGGAGTTTTTTTGGTCCTGTTCCTGGGAATGGGCATCCTGACGGGAGACTTCTACGCCATGCCGGCGGCGGTGGCCTTCCTGATCGCTCTGATGACGGCTTTTTTTCAGAACAGGAGTCTGCCCTTCGGAGAAAAGATGAAAGTCATATCCCAGGCTGTGGGAGATGAGAATATCGTCACCATGTGCCTGATCTTCCTGGCGGCGGGAGCTTTTTCCGGGACCGTCACCGCGGCCGGGGGAGCGGACAGCACCGTGGCCCTGGGACTTTCGGTGATGCCGCCGGGGATCGCCGTGGCGGGCCTCATGCTGATCGGCTGCTTCATGTCCATTTCCATGGGCACCAGCATGGGGACCATCGGGACTCTGGCGCCCATCGCCTTAGGCATCAGCGAAAGGACAGGCTTTTCCCCGGCCCTGTGCATCGGAGCCGTGGTCAGCGGCGCCATGTTCGGGGACAATCTCTCCATGATCTCCGACACCACCATCGCGGCGGTCCGGACCCAGGGCTGCAGGATGCGGGATAAGTTCCGAGAAAATTTCCTGCTGGTGCTGCCGGCGGCCCTGGTCTCTCTGGTGATTTACGGTCTCATGGGAAGAGGAGGTTCGGAAGTCCTCACAGAGGCGGGGAGCTATAATCTGTGGCAGGTCCTGCCTTATCTGGCCGTGCTGGCGGGAGCTCTGGCCGGGCTCAATGTCTTCGCGGTCCTGATCGGCGGCACCGTGCTCTCGGCGGCGGTGGGACTGGGAACAGGCACCATCCTCCCCGGAGAGCTATTCAAAGTCATGGGAGACGGAGTCTCCTCCATGTACGACATCACGGTGATCTCGATCCTGGTGGCCTGCATCGTGGCGCTGGTCAGGAAAAACGGAGGGATCGCCTGTATCCTGTCCATGATCCACAGGCGGGTACGGGGAAAGAAGGGGGCTGAGCTTGGCATCGCGGCCCTGGCGGCTGTCGTGGATCTGGCCGTGGCCAACAATACGGTGGCCATCGTCATCGCGGGTCCCATCGCCAAGGAGATCAGCGGGGACTACGGCGTAGATCCCAAGAGGAGCGCTTCGCTCTTAGATATTTTCGCCTCGGCCGTCCAGGGGCTCATCCCCTACGGGGCCCAGGTGCTCCTGGCTGCCGGTCAGAGCGGCCTGTCGCCTCTGGAGATCATTCCCCTGACCTTTTATCCCATGCTCATGGGAGCCAGCGTCTTTGTGTTCATCCTGATACGGAAACGGTGAAGCTTACGGCTGGACGAAGCCTGTGTCCTATGCTAGAATAGGGATGACAGGAAACATTCCAGAGAAAGAAAGGCAGATATATGAAAATATTGATTCGCGGCGGCCATGTGGCCGACCCGGATACCGGCAGAGACGGTATCTATGACATCCTTGTGGAGGATGGAAAGATCCTGCAGGTGCAGGAGGAGATCCGGGAGGAGGCGGACAGGACGGTGGACGCCCGCGGCCTCTATGTGATGCCCGGCTTTGTGGATCTTCATGTCCATCTGCGGGATCCGGGACAGGAGTATAAGGAGACTCTCCATACCGGCGGCCTGGCGGCGGCCAGAGGCGGCGTGACCACCATGTGCGCCATGCCCAATACGGTGCCTGTTACCGACAGCCCGGAGATGATACGGAGCCAGACAGAGCGGGCTGAGAGAGAATGCCCGGTGCACGTCTCCTTCGTGGGAGCTGTGACCAAGGGGCAGCAGGGAAAGGAACTGACGGATATTGCCGCCATGAAGCGGGAGGGCATGCGCTGCATCAGCGAGGACGGAAAGTCGGTGATGGATGCGGGGCTCTACCGGGAGGCCATGAAGACCGCGGCAGAGGAAGACGTATTGGTCATGGCCCACTGTGAGGATAAAAACATGGTGAGAGGCGGGGTCATCCACGCCGGGGAAGCGGCAGAGCGGCTGGGACTTCCCGGCATCACCGATGCCGTCGAGGACGTCATCGCGGCCAGGGACATCCTGCTGGCCAAGGAGACGGGAGCCAGGCTCCATCTGTGCCACTGCTCCACCAGGGACAGTGTGGAGATGGTGCGGCTGGCCAAGGAAGCGGGACTTCCGGTGACGGCGGAGGTCTGCCCCCATCATTTTTGCCTCACCTGTGAGGACATCCCCTCCGACGACGGGAACTTTAAGATGAACCCGCCGCTTCGGGACAGGGAGGATACGGAGGCTCTGATCGAGGGGCTTAAGGAAGGCATCATCGACGTGATCTCCACGGACCATGCCCCCCACGGGGAGGAAGAAAAGTCCCGCGGCTTTTTGGGAGCGCCCTTCGGCATCGTGGGGCTGGAGACCAGCGCGGCTCTGACCATGACCAGGCTGGTCCATACCGGCATCCTGACGCCCATGGAGATGGCCGACAGGATGAGTTTCCGGCCGGCCCGGATCCTGGGCATCGACAGAGGCAGCCTGGCCGAGGGAAAGGCCGCGGACATCGTCCTTTTGGATATGGACAGGGAGTATGTGATACACAGGGAAGATTTCGTCTCCAAGGGGAAAAACACCCCCTTTGACGGCTGGAAGGTCAAGGGCCGGGTGGTGATGACCCTGGTGGACGGAGAGATCGTATATGAAGAGAACAGGGAGGCGTGACGTATGATAAACAAGCTTTGTGAGAAGATCAAGAAACTGAAGGCGCCGGTGGTGGTGGGATTAGATCCCATGCTGTCCTATGTGCCGGAGCATGTGCTCCAAAGATCCTTCGGAGAATACGGCGAGACGCTGGAGGGAGCGGCAGACGCCATCTGGCAGTTCAATAAGGAGATCGTGGATTCCATTTATGACCTGATCCCCGCCGTGAAGCCCCAGTCAGCCATGTACGAGCAGTTCGGCGTGGCCGGAGTGGCGGCGTATAAGAAGACGGTGGACTACTGCCATGAGAAAGGGCTGATCGTCATCGGCGACGTCAAGAGAGGGGACATCGGCTCCACTTCCGCCGCCTATGCGGCGGGACATCTGGGAAAGGTCCAGGTGGGGAGCAGGAAGCTCTCGGTATTCGACGAAGATTTTGCCACGGTGAATCCCTACCTGGGCACCGACGGCATCAAGCCTTTCGTGGATGTGTGCAAAGAGGAACAGAAGGGGCTGTTCATCCTGGTCAAGACTTCCAATCCCTCCAGCGGCGAGTTCCAGGACAGGCTCATCGACGGCCGTCCCCTCTATGAATGGGTCGGCGAGAAGGTGGCCCAGTGGGGCGAAGCATGTATGGGCTGCTCCTACAGCTATATCGGCGCCGTGGTGGGAGCCACCTATCCGGAGATGGGAAAGGTGCTCCGGAAGCTGATGCCCAAGGCCTTCATCCTGGTGCCCGGATACGGCGCCCAGGGAGGCAAGGCGGCTGACCTGGTCCACTATTTCAATGAGGACGGACTGGGAGCCATCGTAAACTCTTCCAGAGGGATCATCGCGGCTTACAAGAAAGAACCTTATGCCAAGTTCGGGCCGGAGCACTTCGGAGAGGCCTCCAGACAGGCCGTGCTGGATATGATCGCGGATATTGACGGCGCTCTGGACGCCGCCAGATGATCGGAGGAAATATGGCGAAGAGAAAAGAAAGGGCCAGGGTGCTCTCCCAGGAGTGCCTGGCCCCCGGAATATACAGTATGTGGATCGAAACAGGGATCGCGAAAGAGGCGGTGCCGGGACAGTTCATCTCTCTGTACAGCCGGGACGGATCCAGGCTGCTGCCCCGCCCCATCAGTCTGTGCGAGATCGGGGATGGACGCCTGCGCATCGTATACCGGGTGGCGGGAGCCGGGACAGAGGAGTTTTCCTCCTACCGGGCCGGAGATCCGGCAGACATCCTGGGCCCCTTGGGGAACGGATTCCCTCTGGAGGAAGCCCGGGGGAAGAAGGTCCTCCTGGTGGGAGGCGGCATCGGAGTGCCGCCCATGCTGGAGACGGGGAAAGCCCTGTCCGGTCAGGACGTGACCTTCGTCATGGGCTACCGGGACGGCAGGATGTTCCTGAAAGAGGATTTCGAGGCGTGTGGAAGGCTCTGCGTGGCCACCGAGGACGGAAGCTTTGGCACCAGGGGAAACGTCCTGGACGCCATACGGGAGAATGGCCTGGAGGCAGATGTGATCTTTGCCTGCGGTCCAGCTCCCATGCTCCGGGCCCTGAAGGAATACGGGGCTCAGAAGGGGATCCCGGTGTGGATCTCCATGGAGGAGCGGATGGCCTGCGGCATAGGGGCCTGCCTGGCCTGCGTCTGCGGCTCCAAAGAGGTGGACGGCCACAGCCATGTCCGCAATAAGCGGGTATGTAAGGACGGGCCTGTATTTCTGGCAGAGGAGGTGGAGCTTTGATGGATCTGTCGGTAGAGATCGCGGGCGTCACCCTGAAGAATCCGGTGATGACGGCTTCCGGGACCTTCGGCTCCGGGGAAGAATACAGTGAATTCGTGGATCTGAACAAGCTTGGCGCCGTGGTGACCAAGGGCGTGGCCAATGTGCCGTGGCCGGGAAATCCCACCCCCAGGATCGCGGAGACTTACGGCGGGATGTTAAACGCCATCGGACTCCAGAATCCGGGCATCGACGTCTTTGTCAGGAGGGACATCCCTTTCCTTAAGAAATTTGACACCAGGATCATCGTCAACGTCTGCGGAAAGACCGTGGAGGACTATGTGGAAGTGGTGGAGCGCCTTTCTGAAGAACCGGTGGATATGCTGGAGATCAATATTTCCTGTCCCAATGTAAAGGAGGGCGGCATCGCCTTCGGGCAGGATCCCAGGGCGGCGGAGGCCGTCACCAGAGCGGTGAAGGAAAAGGCCGGACAGCCGGTGATCATGAAGCTGAGCCCCAATGTGACGGACATCGGGGAGATGGCGCGGGCAGCGGAAGCAGGAGGCGCCGATGCGGTCTCCCTGATCAATACGCTGACCGGCATGAAGATCGACGTCCACAGGCGGCGTTTCGCCCTGGCCAACAAGACGGGAGGCATGTCCGGCCCCGCCGTGAAGCCGGTGGCGGTGCGTATGGTCTATCAGGCCGCCCAGGCAGTCAAGATCCCTGTCATCGGCATGGGAGGGATCCAAAACGGAGAGGACGCCCTGGAGTTTATCCTGGCCGGCGCCACCGCCGTATCGGTGGGGACCGCCAATTTCCATGATCCTTACGCCTCTTTGAAGGTGGCGGATGGGATACGGGCTTATATGGAACAGTACGGGATAAAGGACATAAAAGAGCTGATCGGCGCGGTGGACCAGTAACCGCACCATGGGGAAGACGGAAATGGAATACAGGTTTTATGATACGCTGCCCGATGAGGCGTTTCAGATCCGCAGAGAAGTGTTTGTGGAGGAGCAGGGCTTCCGGGACGAGTTTGATGAGGATGATAAAAGGGCCGTCCATCTGGTGGTCTTTGAAGAGGGCCGTCCCATCGGGACCTGCCGCTTCTTTAAAAAATCCGAAGACGGAGCCGGTTATCTGATAGGCAGGATCGCCGTGCGGAGCGCCTGCCGGAAGAAGCATATGGGCGCCCGTATGATGGAGGCAGCCGAGGAGAGGATCCGGGAGCTGGGCGGAAGGCGCAGTCTGATCCACGCCCAGGTGCAGGCCCAGGGCTTCTATGAGAAGCAGGGATACAGGGCCTTTGGAGAAGTGGAGCCGGAGCAGGGCTGCCCCCATATCTGGATGAGCAAGGAGCTGTGACGCCCCCGCCGGGAGACAGGATGGGATTCCCGGACAATATCCGGAGCAGCCGGGTATAGAAGCGAATGTGTTAGAATTGAGAAGAATTTAAGGATCCCCTTCCCGGCCTCGCTGGGGCGGGCGAACAGGGCGGAGAGCCCATATATACAGGAGGTTTGGGATATGGAACAGTATAAGCAGGAATTTATCCAGTTCATGGTGGACTGCCAGGTGTTGAAGTTCGGAGAATTTACACTGAAGAGCGGGAGGAAATCTCCCTTTTTCATGAACGCGGGGGCTTATGTGACAGGCTCCCAGTTAAAGAAGCTTGGAGAATATTACGCGAAGGCCATCCACAGCAGATACGGAGATGATTTTGACGTCCTGTTCGGGCCGGCCTACAAGGGGATCCCCTTAAGCGTCGTGACGGCCATCGCCTACAGCGAGCTTTACGGAAAAGAAGTGCGCTACTGCTCCGACCGTAAGGAGGAGAAGGACCACGGCGCGGACAAGGGTAGCTTCCTGGGCAGCAGCCTGCGGGACGGCGACCGGGTCATCATGATCGAGGATGTGACCACCTCCGGAAAATCCATGGAGGAGACCGTGCCCAAGGTGAAGGGAGCGGCCGACGTGACCATCAAGGGTCTCATGGTGTCCCTGGACAGGATGGAAGTGGGAAAAGGCGGCAGGAAGTGCGCCCTGGAAGAGGTAAAGGATCTCTACGGCTTCGATACGGCGGCCATCGTCACCATGGCGGAAGTGACCGAGTACCTCTATAACAGACCCTATAAGGGAGAGATCATCATCGACGATACATTGAAAGCCGCCATCGACGCATATTATGAACAGTACGGAGCGAAGGAATAGGAGGATGTCATGAGCGAGAGGATCTATAAGACCATGAAACGTACGGGAGGCTTTTCCATTGCTTTGGGGATCGTGGCTGTCGCAGCGGGCCTCACCATAGGGATCGGGAGCATCCTAAGCGGCGCGGCGCTGCTTAGGAGAAAGTCGGAGATCACATTTTAAATAGAGGAGACAGATTTGAAAATTTATATGAGCAGGAAAACCGTCTCTACTCTGGGATGGTTTTTATTCCTGTGCTATCTGGCGGCGCTCACGTATTTTTGCTTTTTCTCGGAGGAGATGGGCCGGACGGATCTCTCCGTGGGTTACCGGTACAATCTGGTGCCCTTTAAAGAGATCGAACGTTGCATCCGTTACTGGGATGTGCTGGGGCCGGCCAATGCTTCCATGAACCTTTTGGGAAATGTGGCCGCCTTTCTGCCTTTTGGATTCATACTGGCCATGCTGAGCCCAAAAAGCAGAAAATGGTATCTGGTGCTTTTTCTGAGCCTGCTTGGCAGCCTGGCCATCGAGAGCCTTCAGCTCATCACCAGAAGAGGCAGCTTCGATGTGGACGATCTGATGTTGAATACCCTGGGCGGGGTACTGGGATACGGCTGTTTCCGGATCGCGGTGAAGATCCGGGGGAGGCTGAACCGATAAGAGCAGCGGAGGACTTGATTTGAACAGAAAACGGACAAAACTTTTTAAGATCAATTTTTCAACGGCGGGGATGATCTCAGTCCTGATCTTTGCCGGTTCCCTTTTGTTCCTGCTGGCGGCGCTGGCCATCGCGTTCCGGACTTACGGCCATGGGGACGCCACCATCGGGGCTTTGGGATTCCTGGCGTTTTTTTTGAATGTGATCGGGATCCTGCTCCCTGTCCGCGACAAGAAGAGGCGGAGCGGGGATGAGGGATTCCCGCTCCTTTCCAAGATCGCGGTGATCCTCAACAGCATATGTCTGGCAGGACTTGTGGGCATCTACATCATGGGGATCGTCATTTAGGAGGTGGAAGCATGGAAGAGCGTCTGAAGGAGCAGATGGCGTTTATCCTGGAAGCGGACAAGAGCAAGCAGGTATTCCGCCAGACGTATCTCTCTGACGGCAGCCGCAAGGAAAACGATGCGGAGCATGCCTGGCATCTGGCGCTGATGTGCGCGCTTCTGGCGGAATATGCCAATGAGCCCATCGACCTGGCCAAGACCATGACCATGGTACTGGTCCATGATCTGGTGGAGATCGACGCCGGGGACACTTACGCCTATGACGAGGCGGGAAACAGCACCAAGCGGGAGAGGGAGCTGAAAGCAGCGGACCGGATCTTTTCCCTGCTCCCGGAGGATCAGGCGGAGAAGTTCCGGGGGCTCTGGGAGGAGTTTGAGGAGGCGGAGACGCCGGAGGCCAGGTTTGCCCTGAGCCTGGACAAGATACAGCCGGTGCTCTTAAACGACGCCACCGGAGGCCGGGCCTGGGAAGAGCACGGAGTCCGCATGAGCCAGATCCTGGGGAGGAACCGAAAGACGCCGGAGGGATCGCAGATTCTCTGGAAATACACGGAGGACCTATTGGAGAAGAATGTTTCCTTGGGACATATAAAGGACGACAGGGAGGAACAGTAGATGGAAAACGCATGGGCATATTTCAGTCTCCTGCTGGCAGTGATCTTCATCGTTGCCGGTGTGCAGATCCTGGGAGGCAAGACCAGCTTCCTGGGAGAAGACGTGGAAAAGAGCATCAAGCCGGAGGATAAGAAAGCCTACTGCCGGGAGATCAGCGTCCCCATCTTCCTGCTGGGGATCGTGGAGGCCGCGGACGGGATCATGCAGTTCACCATGGGAGAGAATCCGTGGTCTATGCTGATCCTGGGCATAGGCATCCTTCTGGGCCTTGGCTGGGTCATGATGATCCAGCGGAAATATACGAGGAGATAGACAAGATGGAAAGGAATATGCTGGAAGAACGGTACGGACTTTCTCTGGAGCGGATCCGGGAGATGGGCCGGGAGTGCGGCGGGAGCGAAAACGCCCCCTGCGGCCAGGAAACGGCAGGCTTTTTCAGAGCCCAGTCGCAATGGATCCTGTTTTTGGACCAGGTGCGGGAGCAGCTCCTTTTGGAGAGGGAGACGGGACTTCCGGCCCTGCCGGTCCTGGAGGAGAGAAACAGGAAGCTCTATGAGGACATCGCCGGAACGGCTTATGAGAAGAGCTACGCGAATCCCGCTTACAGCGCGGCAGTGCTGGGAGATCAGGCAGGTCCCGTGATGGCGTTTTTGGCGGCGGAGCTGCGTGGAGGCATCGCGTATATCTATGAGGAACGTATGGAGGAATGGGTCCCCTGCCTGGAGGTGTTCATCGAGATCTACAATCTCTTTGAGGCCAGACAGACAGGCGAGCTTTCCGGGGAGGCCTTCTGGACAGAGGTCCGGGAAGCCCTGTACTACTATGTCAGCGATTACTGCGACGTGACCATACCGAGGCGCCTCAGGGAGCAGGTGGATCCGGATCTGGATTTTGCCGTGAAGATCATCATGGAGAGCGATCTGTCGGACCTGCGGTATCTGTACAGGTTCGGAGAATATATCACGGAGAGCGAGCGGGAGACGGCGGACTTTTTAAACAGTCTTCCGGAAGAGGAGATCCGGAAGATGGCTTCCGTCTATACGGAGGGCTACAGAAGAGGCTTTGAGCTGGCAGGCATTGACCTTTCCAGGAAAAAGACGGTGGAGCTGCGCTATCAGGTGGGATTTGAGCGGATCCTCCGGGAAGCGGTGCGGCAGTTTGCCGACATGGGCCTGCGGCCCGCCTTGTTCCGGGCGGCGCCTGGCGCCGTCAATAAGAGACAGCATCTGAAGATCGGCTATTACGGCGCTTACGCCAATAAGCAGTTTGAATACGACCACAGATTTGACAACGCCCTGTTCCTGGATAAGGCCTTCAAGGAGAGGAAGCTCTCCGTGATGCGCTCCGCCTATGAGGAGTTAAAGGAGCTGGCGGCGGTCTACGCGGGCCCCGCGGTCATGGAAACCTTCGGAGAGGAGCCTTTCTCCTATGAAAATAAGAAAGAGGCCTTCTCCCTGAGCCAGAAACAGAAAAAGCTGCTGACGGAGATGAACGCCCAGGCGGCGGAGATCACCAACCAGTATATAAAAGGCGAGGAGAGGAGCTTTACCATCATCTCCTGGCCGGTGCCGGAGATCGGGCCCCGCTACAGGGAGATCTTCCGGGAGACCATCTACATCAATACGCTGGACTACCAGCAGTATAAGGAGATCCAGACGGTGCTGATCGATGCTCTGGATCAGGGAAAGTATGTGGAGATCACAGGACGGGACGGCAACCGCACCAGGATGCGGGTGGCCCTCCATCCGCTGAAGGACAGGAGGAAGGAGACCAACTTTGAAAACTGCCTGGCGGATGTGAACATCCCTCTGGGAGAAGTGTTTACTTCCCCGCAGCTTTCCGGCACCGGGGGACTCCTCCATGTGAAGCAGATCTACATCAATGAAGTGGAGTATAAGGATCTGGAGATCCGGTTTAAAGACGGCATGACCGGAGAATATACCTGCGGCAATTACGAATCGGAGGAGGAGAACCGGAAGCTCATCGAGGAGAACCTGCTCTACAATCATCCGTCCCTGCCTCTGGGCGAGTTCGCCGTGGGCACCAATACGGCGGCCTATGCCATGGCCCGCAGATATGGCATCATGGAGAGGCTCAAGATCCTGATCATTGAAAAGACAGGTCCTCATTTCGCCATCGGGGACACCTGCTACAGCCACTCGGAGGATGTGAAGGTCTATAATCCCGATGGGAAGGAGATCGTGGCCAGGGACAACGAGTGGTCCCTGAAGCGCAGGGAAGAGCCGGAGGCAGCGTATTTCAACTGCCATACCGACATCACGATCCCGTATGACGAGCTGGGAGAGATCGCGGCCGTAAAAGAGGACGGGGAGCGGATCCCGCTGATCCGGGACGGACGCTTTGTGCTGCCCGGCACTGAGGCTCTGAACGAAGCTTTTGAAAAAAACTTGTAACAGTCCCGGGAACTGTGCTAGAATAAGAAAGTTAAAACCTTGTACCAATAGAAAGAAAAGAGGAGAAACGTATGGCAAAAGTAGGAATTATCATGGGAAGTGATTCTGACCTGGCTGTGATGAGCAAGGCGGCGGATGTCCTTGACAAGCTGGGGGTAGACTATGAAATGACGATCATCTCTGCCCACAGAGAGCCGGACGTGTTTTTCGAGTATGCCAGATCCGCGGAGGCAAAGGGCTTTAAGGTGATCATCGCGGGAGCGGGCATGGCGGCCCATCTGCCGGGGATGTGCGCGGCCATCTTCCCCATGCCGGTCATCGGCGTGCCCATGCACACCACGTCCCTTGGAGGACGGGATTCCCTGTACTCCATCGTCCAGATGCCTTCCGGGATTCCCGTGGCTACTGTAGCCATCAACGGCGGCGCCAATGCCGGTATCCTGGCAGCCAAGATCCTGGCCACCTCCGACAGCGGGCTCCTTGAGAGACTCAAGAAGTATTCAGAGGATTTAAAGGATCAGGTAGTGGCCAAGGCGGAGAAGCTGGATAAGCTGGGATACAAAGAGTATCTGAATCAGAAATAGATCGGGGGAGGACAGGTATGGATTATAAGAAAGCAGGCGTGGATATCGAGGCCGGTTATAAGGCCGTGGAACTGATGAAAAAGCACGTTCAGGGAACTATGCGCCCCGAGGTGCTGGGCGGGATCGGCGGCTTTTCCGGCGCCTTTTCCATGGATGCCTATAAGAAGATGGAGCATCCCACTCTGGTGTCCGGCACCGACGGAGTCGGCACGAAGCTGAAGCTGGCCTTTGCCCTGGACAAGCATGATACCATCGGCATCGACTGTGTGGCCATGTGCGTCAACGACATTGCCTGTGCAGGCGGCGAACCTTTATTTTTCCTGGACTATATTGCCTGCGGGAAGAACGAGCCGGAGAAGATCGCCACCATCGTCAGCGGCGTGGCCGAGGGCTGCCGTCAGGCGGGAGCGGCTCTGATCGGCGGGGAGACTGCCGAGATGCCCGGCTTCTATCCGGTGGATGAATATGACCTGGCGGGATTTGCCGTCGGGATCGTGGATCAAAAGGATCTGATCTCCGGAAAGGACCTGAAGGCCGGAGACGTACTGATCGGGATGGCCTCGTCGGGGATCCATTCCAATGGATATTCTCTGGTGCGGAAGGTGTTTTCCATGTCCCAGGAGAGTCTGAATACATACTGCGAGTCCCTGGGCGCGACTCTGGGAGAGACGCTGCTGGTGCCCACCAAGATCTATGTAAAGGCTCTGAACGCGGTCCGGGAGGCCGGCGTGACCGTAAAGGCGTGCAGCCATATCACCGGAGGCGGCTTCTACGAGAATGTGCCCAGGATGCTCCGGGAGGGCACCCATGCCGTCATGGAGAAGGGCAGCTATCCGGTTCCTCCCATCTTCGATATGCTGGCCAGGGACGGGGACATCGGCGAGCATATGATGTACAACACCTTCAACATGGGCATCGGCATGGTGGTGGCCGTGGACAAGGCGGATGTGGATAAGACCATGGCGGCCATCGCGGGAGCCGGAGAGATGCCCTATGTGATCGGCGAGATCAAGGCCGGAGAAAAGGGAGTGACCTTATGCTGAGAGTCGCGGTCTGTGTATCCGGAGGCGGGACCAATCTGCAGGCCATCCTGGATAAGATCCGAGACGGCGCCGTGACCAATACGGAGATCGCCGTGGTGGTCAGCAACAATCCCGGGGCCTATGCCCTGGAGAGGGCCAGGGCCGCCCATGTGCCGGCGGTATGCGTTTCTCCGAAGGAGCATGCGAGCCGTGAGGAGTTCAATACGGCCCTGGTGGATACCCTGGAACAGTACCGGGTGGATCTGGTGGTGCTGGCGGGATTCCTGGTGGTGATCCCTCCCGTCATGGTGGAGCGCTACAGAAACAGGATCATCAACATCCATCCGTCCCTGATCCCGTCCTTCTGCGGGACAGGCAACTATGGACTCAAGGTCCATGAGAACGCGCTGGCGCGGGGCGTGAAGGTGACGGGGGCCACCGTCCATTTTGTGGACGAAGGCACCGATACGGGACCCATCATCCTCCAGAAGGCCGTGGCCGTGGAGGACGGCGACACGCCGGAGATCCTCCAGAGGCGTGTCATGGAACAGGCGGAGTGGGAGATCCTTCCGGAAGCCATTGACCTCATCGCCAATGGCAGGATCCAGGTGAAGGACGGACGCGTGATCCGGCAGAAAGGATAGAGGAGAGCCATGAATGTATTGATAGTTGGAAGCGGCGGCAGAGAGCACGCCCTGGCGTGGAAGATCTCGAAGAGCAGCCGTGTGGATAAGATCTACTGTGCTCCAGGCAACGCAGGCATCGAGGAGTACGCCCAGTGCGTGCCCATCGGCGTGCTGGATTTTGACGGCCTGGTGAACTTTGCCAAGGAAAAGGAGATCGGCCTTACGGTCATCGGCATGGATGATCCGCTGGTGGCCGGCGTGGTGGATGCCTTTGAGGCGGCCGGCCTGCGGGTATTCGGTCCCAATAAGGCCGCGGCCATCCTGGAGGGCTCCAAGGCCTTTTCCAAGGATCTCATGAAGAAATACGGGATCCCTACGGCCGCCTATGAGAATTTCGACAACGCGCAGGAGGCGCTCGCGTATCTGGAAACGGCCAAGTTTCCCATCGTGCTGAAGGCCGACGGCCTGGCTCTGGGCAAGGGCGTTCTGATCTGCAATACCCTGGAGGAAGCCAGGGAAGGCGTCAGGGAGATCATGGAGGACAAGAAGTTCGGGACCGCCGGAAACAGGATGGTCATTGAGGAGTTCCTGACGGGCCGGGAGGTTTCCGTCCTCTCCTTCGTGGACGGGAATACGGTGAAGATCATGACTTCCGCCCAGGATCACAAGAGGGCCGGAGACGGGGATACAGGCCTCAATACGGGCGGCATGGGGACTTTTTCTCCCAGCCCCTTCTATACGGAAGAGGTGGACGCTTTCTGCCGGAAGTATATCTATCAGCCTACGGTGGACGCCATGCGGGCGGAGGGCCGCACCTTCAAGGGCATCATCTTCTTCGGCCTCATGCTGACGGCTGACGGCCCCAGGGTGCTGGAGTACAACGCCAGGTTCGGCGATCCGGAGGCGCAGGTGGTGATCCCCCGGATGAAGAATGACATCGTAGACGTGATGGAGGCCTGCATCGACGGGACTCTTTCGGATATTGAACTGGAGTTTGAGGACAATGCGGCAGTCTGCGTGGTCCTGGCTTCCGACGGTTATCCGGTCCAGTATGAAAAGGGATATGTGATCCAGGGGCTGGATACGGTCAAGGCCAAGGAGGAGGAAGGCTATTATGTGTTCCATGCCGGGACTAAGCGGACGGACGAGGGGATCGTCACCAACGGAGGCCGCGTCCTGGGCGTGACGGCCAAGGGACCTGACTTAAAGACGGCCAGGGCCAACGCTTACAGGGCGGCAGAGTGGGTCTCCTTCGGCAATAAATATATGCGCCATGACATCGGAAAGGCCATTGACGAAGCGTAGAGAGTCTGACAGGAAACCAGGATTGCCCCGCGGGACGCGGGGCAATCTTTATGCGGCGGGATAGGACCGGCGGCAGGAGGGATACTATGAGACGGAACTATAAGATCGTGGTGAGCTATGACGGGAGCCGTTACAGAGGATGGCAGAAGCAGAAAAATACAGACGCCACCATCCAGGGGAAGCTGGAGCAGCTGCTTTCCAGGATGGCAGGAAGCCCTGTGGAGGTACAGGGAGCGGGCCGCACGGATGCGGGAGTCCATGCCCTGGGACAGACGGCCAATTTCCGGATGGATACAGAGCTTTCCGAGGAGGAGCTTAAGGCCGCCATGAACCAGTATCTGCCCGACGATATCGCGGTCCTGTCCCTGAAGGCCGCGTCGGAGCGGTTCCACAGCCGCCTGAGCGCCGTGGGAAAGGTCTACTGCTACCGCATCTATACAGGAGACGCCAAACCGGTCCTGGACAGGAAGTATGTGTGGGATCTGGGCAGGAGACTGTCTGTGTCCCGTATGCGGGAGGCGGCTTCCTATCTGGAGGGAGTCCATGATTTCAAGAGCTTCTGCGGAAACCGCCGCATGAACAAATCCACGGTCCGGCGCATAGACTCTATTGAGATCGCGGAAGAGCCTTCCCGGCAGGAAGTGAAGATCGTCTATGAGGGAAACGGCTTTTTGCAGAATATGGTGAGGATCCTGACGGGTACCCTGACGGAATGTGGTCTGGGGATCCGGGATCCGCAGACGATGCCGGATGTCCTGGAAGCCAGAGACAGGAGCGCCGCCGGGCCCATGGCGCCGCCGGAGGGCCTTACTCTGGCAGAAGTAAGATATTGATGGGAGGAACAGGAAATGACGGATTTTCTAGTCCGCAGGTTTGTGAAAGATTATGATCAGGTGGGAAAGGCCAGGGTGCGCACCGCCTATGGAGTTTTGTCCAGCGTGGTGGGGATCTGCTGCAACGTATTCCTGTTTCTGGTGAAGCTTATCATCGGACTTTTGCTGAACAGCGTTTCCGTCATGTCGGACGCCTTCAACAACCTGTCCGACGCGGCTTCCTCCGTCATCGGATTCGTCGGCGTCCGGATGGCGGGCCGTCCTGCCGATAAGGATCACCCCTTCGGCCATGGAAGGATCGAGTATGTCGCGGCGCTGATCGTTTCTTTTTTAGTCATCGAGGTGGGACTGACTTTTTTCAAATCCTCCTTCAATAAGATCCTCCATCCGGAGGCGCTGTCCTTTCAGGCCGTGTCGCTGGTGATCCTGGCCCTGTCCATCGGCGTCAAGCTGTGGCTGGCCTTCTTCAACAGGAAGCTGGGCAGGCGGACCGGCTCCAAGGTGATGGAGGCCACCGCCGCGGATTCTCTGGGAGACGTCCTGGTGACCGGCGCTACGATCCTTTCCGTGCTCCTCTATGGGATATTCGGTTTCAACATCGACGGCTTCATCGGCCTGGCGGTGTCGGTGGTGGTCATGGTGGCCGGCATCAACATTGCCAGGGATACTTTGAAGCCGCTGATCGGAGAGGCCATCGATCCGGCCGTCTACCGGAAGATCAAGCAGTTTGTGGAGAGCTATGACGGGATCGAGGGGACCCACGACCTGCTGGTCCACAGCTACGGCCCCTCCACCAAAATGGCCTCCATCCACGCGGAAGTGGACGGCCATGGAAATCTGGAGGAGATCCATGAGGTGATCGACAGGATCGAGCGGGAGGCCAAAGAGCAGCTGGGGATCCTGCTGGTGATCCATATGGACCCTCTGGAGCTGACGGATCCGGTGGTGGAGGAGAGACGGAGCGCTGTGCTGGGTTTCCTGGAGCAGATCGACGGAAGGATCACTCTCCACGATTTCAGGATGGTGAACGGCAGGAAGAGGATCAATCTGTTTTTTGACATCGTGGTGCCCTACGACCTGGATGACGGGAAAGTGGTGGAGGAACTGGAGAAGAAGATCAAGGCTTATGACAGCCGCATCGAGACGGTGATCACCATTGACAAAAGCTATGTGGGCTGATCCGGAAGCCCTTTCGATAAAAAATTTAAAAAAATGTAAAATAGGGCTTGCCAAATGGGAAACTTTGCGTTATAATACAATTCGTTGCAGCACAGAAGAGCTGCGGACGAATAATGGGTTGTCGCCAAATGGTAAGGCACTGGACTCTGACTCCAGCATTTCAAGGTTCGAATCCTTGCAGCCCAGCGGATGACAGCGTACCGGAATTCCGGTACGCTGTTTTTTTGCTCTATAGGGGTTCCATAGAGCAATACACTCCGTGGGAGCACACTGCGGCGGAGAAGGATCCTGCCGCTCATGCGGCCGGCGGGAAGGCGCTCAGAAGGGCGCGTCCAAAAAGGCTTCCAATACGTCTTCCACCAGGCGGCATACATGGCGGCTGGCCGCGATGACCTCCGGCTTTGCCGTATCCACCGCATAACTTTCGGCTGCGCAGGCCAGAAGCTCCAGGTCATTGTAATTATCTCCGAAGGCCATGGTCTCTTCTCTGGAGATCCCGGTCCTTTCCATCAGGGCTTCCATGGCCTTTCCCTTGTGGATGCCCGGGGGGATAAAGTCGATCCAGTGGTCGCAGGTGGAAGCCAGGGTGAAGGTATCTCCCCATTTTTCCCGGAACCGTTCCAGATATTCCCGGGTATGGTCTCCGTGGACGTAGGCGGAGATCTTGATATACGGCTCCTTGGTGGAGAAGATGTCCTCCACCTGGGTGATGCGGTTTTTCAGGGTATAGGTCAGGTAGCGGACGTAAGAAGGGTCCTTGGGCTGGATATAGGCGGTTTCCACGCCGGAGAGCTGGATCTCGCAGCCGTCCGTCTCCTGGATGTCTTTCATGAGGGCCTGGCCCAGAGCGCGGTCCATGCTGGCGCGGCAGATGATCTGGCCCTGGTAGACGGCGAAGGCGCCGTTCTCACAGATGTAGGCGGCTCTGTCGGAAAAAGGCCCCAGCAGATTTCTAAGGTTAGCGTACTGTCTGCCGCTGGCGGCCGTAAACAGAATGTCTCTCCGGCAGAGACGTTCCAAAATGCGGAACATCCTGGGGGAAAGCTCCTGGGCTCCGTCCCGCAGAAGGGTGCCGTCCATATCGCTGGCGATCATCCGTATCATAAAAAATCCTCCTGTCAAGAAAAAAACTGGGCAATTTATATGGAAATATGCTATAATCGTAAGGGCACGCAGAAATTATAATGGTTAAAAGAAACGGCGTCAAGACAGAGCGTGTGTGAGACGCGGGGAGAATAGGATGTACAGCTTTAACAGCAGAGTCAGATACAGTGAGGTGGGACAGGATGGAAGGCTGGCGTTTAGTTCCGCCGTTCATTATATGCAGGACTGTGCCATCTTTCATTCTGAGAGCGTGGGAGAAGGCGTCAGGGACCTTAAGGACGAGGGCCGGGTCTGGCTTCTTTCTTCCTGGCAGATCGAGGTCAGGCGCAGGCCTGTGCTGGGAGAGAAGATATGCGTTTCCACTTGGCCATGCGGATTTAAGGCCATGTACGGTTACCGGAATTTCGTGATCTCCGGCGAAAGCGGAGGGCAGGATATACGGGCCTACAGCATTTGGAGCTATCTGGACCTGGCCGCGGGACGTCCGGTGAAGGTGCCGGAAGAGCTGGTGGAGAGATACGGACCGGAGCCTGCTCTGGATATGGAGACGGCGGGCCGCAAGATCCGGATCCCGGCGCAGCTCCATGAGCGGGGAGAATTCCCGGTGCAGCGGTTTCAGATCGATACCAACGGCCATGTCAACAATGTCCAGTATATCCAGATGGCCTCTCCGTTCCTGCCGGAGGATGACAGGCTCGTGAGGCTGCGGGCAGAGTATAAGAAGGCGGCCGTATACGGAGACAGGATCCGGATCATGGAAAACGGCGGGGAAGAGACGCGGACTGTGGTCCTCCAGTCTCCGGACGGACAGGTCTTCGCGGTGATCGAGGCTGCCGGACGGAAAGGGAGCTTATGATAGAGATCGGGAAAAAACAGGTTCTTAAAGTTTTGAGACAGAAGGAAATGGGCATATACCTGGGAGAGGGAAAGCCCATGGAGCAGGGAGTGCTGCTTCCCAGACGGCAGGTCCCGGATGGGATCCGTCCGGGAGATGAACTGTCTGTCTTTGTGTACAAGGATTCTGAGGACAGGCCCATAGCTACGGTCCGGGAGCCCATTCTGGCTCTGGGAGAGCTGGGAGTCCTGACGGTGGCGCAGACCAGCCAGATCGGAGCGTTTCTGGACTGGGGCCTTGAGCGGGATCTGTTCCTGCCCTTTAAAGAGCAGCGGTGGAAGGTGCGCAAAGGCGAGCAGGTATTCGTGGCGGTGTATTTGGATAAGAGCAGCCGGCTGTGCGCCACCATGCGGGTGGACCCGTACCTGCAAAGCGATTCTCCATACGGGAAAGACGATCCCGTGACCGGGATCTTATATGAGATCAATCCGCAGATAGGCGGCTTTGTGGCCGTGGACGGCAGATATTTCGGGCTGATCCCGGCGGGAGAGCTTCCCGGCGGCCTGACGCCGGCAGTTTCCATCCAGGCCAGGGTGGCCAGGAAAAGGCCCGACGGAAAGCTGGTCTTAAGCGCCAGGGCCAAAGCCTATAAGCAGATGAATATAGACGCGGAAGCAGTTTACGCGCTGATCCAGAAATATCAGGGGACACTCCCTTTTACAGACAAAGCAGACCCTGAGCTTATCAAGCTGGAGACGGGCCTCAGCAAAAACGCCTTTAAGCGGGCGGTGGGCCATCTTCTCAAAGAGGGTAAGATCCAAATAAATCAAGATACCATTGAAATCAGGAGGTAAGAGACATGAAAAAAGTAATTTCCACAGACAAGGCTCCCGCAGCCATCGGCCCCTATTCCCAGGCCACTGCCGCAAACGGCTTTGTATTTGTGTCGGGACAGATCCCGGTGAACCCTGCCACAGGCGAAGTGCCTGAGGGCATCGAGGCCCAGGCCAGGCAGTCCATGGAGAACGTGGTGAACCTTCTGGCTGCCGCGGGAGTGAAGCCGGAGGATGTGGTAAAGACCACGGTCTTCATCAAGGATATGAACGATTTCGCTGCGGTCAACGCCGTTTACGCGGAGTATTTCAAGACGGAGTGCCCCGCCAGGGCATGCGTGGAAGTCGCCAGGCTCCCCAAGGACGTGCTGGTGGAAGTGGAGGCCATTGCCGCTCAGTAAGGCTACAGGTCCACGACCTGGTATCCGTGTCCCGTATAGGGGAGGAATTTTTCCAGGATGTCTTTGGAAGCCAGCTTCAGGCTGGCGGTATTGACGCAGGGATGACAGCCGATGAAGGGGCTGTCCAGCACCTCTCTGTCTATCAGGAGGGTGACGGCTCCTTCTCTGTCGTTCATCAGCCCCAGGACGCTGACGGAGCCCGGCGTGATGTCCAGGTATTTCTCCATATATTCAGGCGGGGCGAAGGAGAGCCTTGCGCTCCCGATCTGTTTAGAGAGCACCGATGTCCGGAATTTTTTGGAGCCGGGCATCATCAGCAGGTAGAAGCGGGTCTTTTGCGAGTTGCACAGAAATAAGTTTTTGCAGATCTCTATGCCGAGAATCTGGTCGATGCGCCGGCAGGCCTCAATGGTGGGAGTCACGCCGTGGTCCAGGCGCAGATAGCGGATGCCCAGGCGGTCCAGAAGACGGTAAGTCCTCATTTCTTTGGAAAGCCGTCCTTCCGGCGGAGGGCAGCCCTCGCAGAGGGTATCGCTGATCCAGATTTCCCCGGCATTTTTTGCGCTTTGGGAAACCTCGTTTTCCGCGGGGCAGGGCTGCTTCGCAAGACCGTCCGGGGCCGGTGAGGCATCGGAGCGGGCGCAGGATTCTGTTTTACGGATCTGTTCTGTCATGGCTGTCTCCTGTCTGTTGTATTTTTGTACCACTACTATACTCTGTTTTCCTGGAAATGGCCAGCGGAAAATCCGCGGGGAGGACTCATATGAAAGAATTGAAAACGATGTACGGAGATCTGGAGGTGCTGGAGCGGGAGGAAGGCTCGCTGGATCCAAAGGAGCGTCTGAAGGCCGCGTGCGAGCCGCTCTTAAGCTGGTTTCAGGCCGCCTCCAGGGACCTGCCATGGCGCAGGTCTCCGACTCCCTATCATGTGTGGATCTCTGAGATCATGCTCCAGCAGACCAGAGTATCGGCGGTGATCGGATACTATGAACGGTTCCTGGATGCGCTTCCGGATGTAAAGGCTCTGGCACAGGCGCCGGATGAGAAGCTTTTCAAGCTGTGGGAGGGACTCGGCTATTACAGCAGAGCCAGGAATCTGAAAAAGGCTGCCGGCGAAGTGATGGAGCGCTTCGGCGGAGAGCTGCCCGCTTCCTATGAGGAGCTTTTGTCTCTGCCCGGCATCGGCTCCTATACGGCGGGGGCCATCGGCTCCATCGCCTATGGCCTTCCCGTGCCGGCTGTGGACGGGAATGTGCTGAGGGTGGTGTCCCGTTTGCTGGAGAGCCGGGAGGACATCCTGAAGCCGGCTGTGAAGAAGCAGATGGAGGCCCTCATCGGCAGCGTCCTTCCGGAGGGGAGGGCAGGAGCCTTTAATCAGGCTTTGATGGAGCTGGGAGCCCTGGTCTGCGTGCCAAACGGGGAGCCGCGCTGCATGGAATGTCCCCTGCGGGGGCTGTGTCTGGCCAGGAGGCGGGGAACGGCGGGAGAGCTTCCGGTCAAGACTCCCAAGAAGGCCCGCGTCGTGGAGGAGCGGACAGTCCTGGTGATCCAGCGTGGAGGGGAAGTGCTCCTAAGGAAGCGGCCGGAACAGGGGCTTTTGGCAGGGCTCTATGAATTTCCCAACGCCTCCCGGTGGCTGTCGGAGAAGGAGGCTCTCGAATATCTGGGGGTCCGGGAGGAGGATGTGCTCCTGGTGGAAGCCATGCCGGAAGCCAAGCATATCTTTTCCCATGTGGAGTGGCGGATGAAGGGATACCGCATCCGTCTTCCGGAGGGCTGTCCTGGACCGGAGGAAGGGCAGTTCGTGACGCTCGGGGAGGCGGAGGGGCGGTATGCCCTTCCGGGGGCTTTCAAGGCGTACGCGGATATCCTCTTCGGCCGGTAAGGCGGCAGGGCAGATTGCACAGACGGAAGGGACCGGATGGGGCAGATTTTTTAAAATCCTACAAACATGCGTTTTATGGATAAAATTTACTTGCACGGAAAAAAATACAGTGATATATTCAAGGCGTAGACATCTTAGCGGACATCATAGCGGACAGCGACAGGACAGACTGAGAGCTTGGAGACAAGACGAAAAACACAAAAAGGCAGGGCGGCTGCTTAGAAAAGCTGTCCTGTCTTTTTGCTCTATAGGCCGCAGCGGGCAAAGACCGTGTACCGGATTTACAGTGGAGGGATCATGAAATACAAGCTTTTGGCGGTGGACCTGGACGGAACCCTGGTCACCGATGACAAGAAGATCACAGAGCGTACCAGGAGGGCAGTCCGTGCCATGCTGGATGAGGGCGGTTCCCTGGTGCTCTCTTCCGGCAGGCCCAGCCGCGGAGTCTGGCCGGTGGCAAAGGAGCTGGAGCTGGACAAAAGGGGCGGCTATATCCTGGCTTACAACGGCGGGGAGCTTTTGGACTGCAGGACGGGAGAGACCATCTTTTCCGTGGAGCTTCCCAGGGAGAGCATCCCCAGGATCATAGGTCTTGCCAGACAGCACGGGACGGCCATCCTGACTTATGAGGGAGGCGACATCATCACGGAGACTCCCGAGGATATCTATGTGCTGGGAGAGGCCAGGAATGTGAAGATGGGAGTCCGCCAGGTGGAGGATCTGGCGTCCTACATCACGTTTCCCATCGTGAAGCTGATGATGGTGGGATCTGAGGAAAAGATCCTGGAAATGGAGCCCATCGTCCGGGAGGCCCTGGGGCCGGAGTTCGCGGTATTCCGCTCCGAGGCGTACCATCTGGAGATCCTTCCCGCCGGCATCGATAAGGGGACCGGTCTTTTGAGGACCCTCGCTTCTTTAGGGATCCCCAGGGAAGCCTCCGCCGCCTGCGGGGACTATGACAACGATATTCCCATGGTCCTGGCCGCGGGGCTGGGCGCCGCCGTGGCCAACGGCTGCCCTGCCATCCTGGAGAAGGCCGGGGTGGTGGTCCCGTCCAATGAGGAGGACGGGGTGGCAGTGCTGATCGAGTCTTATATCCTGGAGGAGGAGCCATGAAAAAATTCGTTCTGGATACTCACACCCACACCATCGCCAGCGGCCATGCCTACGGGACCGTCCTGGAGATGGCGAAGGCGGCCTCGGATGCGGGCCTTTCCCTGCTGGCGGTCACCGACCACGCGCCCAAGATGCCGGGAGGCCCCGATCCCATGTATTTCTGTAATTTCAAAGTGATCCCCAGGGAGCTTTACGGGGTGGAGATCCTGATGGGAGCGGAGCTCAATGTCATCGACTACAGGGGGACTGTGGATCTGGAGGAGGGCCTCCTTAAGCGGATGGGGCTGTGCATCGCCAGCCTCCACACCGTCTGCCTGACGCCGGGCAGCAGGAAAGAGAATACAGAGGCTCTTCTGGGAGCCATGGAGAATCCCCATGTCCATATCATCGGCCATCCGGACGACGGCCACTATCCTCTGGATTATGAGGCGCTCATAAGAGGGGCCAGGGAAGCAGGAGTGCTGATCGAGATCAACAACAGCTCCCTGGTGCCGGGCGGCAGCAGGACCCACTCCAGGGAGAACATGAAGGAGATCCTGGAGCTGTGTCGCAGGTTCGGCCAGGAAGTGGTGGTCAATACGGATTCTCATTTTCCCGTTTCCGTGGGAAAGTTTGAGGAAGCCATGGAAGTGCTGGAGGAAAACGGCTTTCCGGAGGAGCTGGTGGTCAATACGGATGTCCGGAAGCTGAAAAAATATCTGAATAGGGCTGGACTTTAAAACTTTAAAATGCTAAAATAAAAAGGTGGGATCAATGGAAACGGAGGATCAAAGGAGAGTGTCCATGAATAAAAAGCTGAAAACAGAAGCTGTAGATCATTTATTCCAGGCTGTCCTTACCTTGCAGAGCGTAGAAGAATGTTACAGCTTTTTTGAAGACGTATGTACGGTCAACGAGCTTCTGTCCCTGTCCCAGAGATATGAAGTGGCCCGGATGCTGCGGGCGAAGAACACATATCTGGAGATAGCGGAAAAGACGGGGGCCTCCACGGCCACCATCAGCCGGGTGAACCGTTCCCTGAATTACGGGAACGACGGGTACGATATGGTATTCAAACGGCTGGAAGAAAAATAACGGCATGAAAAAAGATCCCGCGGTTGGGGCACCCTCCGTAAGGAAGGTGCCCCAAGCGGCTTTTCTATCTCAATTAAATATTGTTGTGTGAATACGGCGTAGCCTGTGG
>CAJFUL010000067.1 GCA_904420245.1 Candidatus Paralachnospira avium | reverse complement strand
GTCCCGCGAGGGACGTGTGAGTAGAAATCCCCATCAAAAATTTTTCCAATGCCTCCCGGCAGGTCACGTCCCGCGAGGGACGTGTGAGTAGAAATTTTCTTCCTGGGGGATGGTTTGGGGAACATCAGGTCACGTCCCGCGAGGGACGTGTGAGTAGAAATTTTCAATGTTATTCCGGATGAATTGTCCGACTTGTCACGTCCCGCGAGGGACGTGTGAGTAGAAATATAGTTGTGGAACCGCTCCACGTCGTTCTGATACGTCACGTCCCGCGAGGGACGTGTGAGTAGAAATTTCTACGGTCCCGATTTCTCTGTAGGTATCCCATTGTCACGTCCCGCGAGGGACGTGTGAGTAGAAATGATTAAAAGTCAAGCGGCGCTGTTTTTTTATCTGGTCACGCCCCGCAAGGGGCGCGTGAGTAGAAATTACGACCTGACAACCTTACAGCGGGAGGCCAACCGGTCACGTCCCGCGAGGGACGTGTGAGTAGAAATAAGAGTTCGGCAAGCCGATCACCCTTAGATTTTGTCACGTCCCTCACGGGATATGTGAGTAAAAATGCCGTACTGTCTGGAAGCAATCAGCACCATGTATCCGTCTGCTCTGCGGGAATGGTCTTCGGTATTGTTTATGTGAAACCGACGCCCGGCTTTGCGGCAAGCATATCCATATCTGTGTGCAAAAAAGTGCCTGGACGGAAGGTCCGGGCACTTTTGATCTGCTTTATAAAAATCCATCGCCGGGATCTGTATGCCAGAGCGCGGACCGGAACCGCGTTCAGATCCGGTGTGGGTCTTCGTTCGCGGCGGTCCGCCTGCCGGGCAGGAATCTGCGGGACGGAGGATGGGTCAGAGATACAGCTCACATTCCTTCCGGTCGGAGCAGACCTTTTCCAGCATGGCATCTGCGGCGGCGAAAGCAGAGCTGCTCAGCCTGCGGGCGGCCTGGGGACAGACGGAGATGCATCGCATACAGGAGATGCAGAGCTTTGGATCTGTCCTGTGGGGATCCGTCATGTCGATGGCCTGGACGGGACAATTCCTGGCGCAGGTCCCGCAGGCGGTACAGCCGGAATCTGCCTCCGGGATCATGGAGGAGCCGCCGTCCTTGTAGGGACGGTTTCCGGGGATCTGAGGCTCGGACAGACTGCCGGAGGAAAGCTTTTCCCGGATCTTTGCGGCAAACTCCTTTAGGATCGTTTCATCCTGAGCATCGGGCCGTCCGGCGGCAAAGCGGCGGACAACGGAATGCTCCGCAATGGCAGCCACAGCGGCGATAACCTGGAAGCCGGAGGCGGCCGCCGCATCTCTCAGCTCGGTCAAGGTGTCTTCATAGGCGCGGTTTCCGTAGACGCAGACCAGGACCGCCTTCGCGCCGCCTCCATGGATCTGGGAGAGACGCTTTACGGCAGGGGCCGGCACACGTCCGCCGTAGGAAGGGACCGCGATGACGGCGGTATCCTCCGGAGTCAGTGAGAGGGTGTCAAAGGAAGCGCGGCTGTCGGTCAGATCCACGGCCGAGACCGTTCCGGCCAGAGCGCCGCTTAAGATGGCGGCGGCTTTTTTCGTCCCGCCGGTGGGACTGAAGGAAATTTCAAATAAACGCATCGGTATCCACTCCTTTTTCTAGAAAGGCCGGTCCGGGCCTTTCAAAAATTCTGCTTAAGACGATTATAGAGACGCGGCGGGGGGATGTCAATGAGGGGCATAGGAGCAGTGGGCATTCTGTTTTTTGTATCCTTTGGAACAGAAAGTTTTTTCAGATCAGGTCTTGCATATGACGCGGCGTCATGAATTATAATGAGGACAGCAGAAGGAGGAGATCATGAAAACAGAAAGAGAAGTCTATATGACAGTGGGACAGCTGGCGGAGAAGATGGGGACCACGGTGAGGACCCTCCAGTACTACGACCGGGAGGGACTCCTGCATCCATCGGCAGAGAGTGCCGGAGGGCGGCGGCTGTATACTTATAGGGATATGATCACGCTCCATCAGATCCAGTCGCTCAAATCCCTTGGGTTTTCCCTGAAGGACATCAAGACCAGGATAAGGACGCTGGAAAAGCCGGAGGATGTGGCGGAAGCCCTTGCGGGGCAGGCGGAGGCAGTCAGGGAGAAGCTCCTGCAGCTTTCCGAGACTTTGAGGGAGATCGAGGCCCTGCGGGAAGAAGTGCTCCAGATGCGGGAAGTGGATTTTAAAAAGTACGCCGACATCATCGTAAATTTGCAGATGGGAAATCAGTATTACCATCTGATCAAGCATTTTGACAGCGATACGATGGATCATATCCGGCGGCATTTCGACAAGGACAGCGGCAGTGAGTTCATGGAACGGTTCCAGGATGTGGTGGGGCGGGCGGAAGCGCTGCGGAAGGGAAATGTCCCTCCCCAGCACGAGCAGGCCCAGGAACTGGCGGAGGATTTTTGGACGCTGGTCATGGATTTTACCGGAGGGGATATGACGATGCTGCCGAAACTGATGGAGATCGGAAATTCAGAAGGGCTCGATGCCGGAATGGACCACAGGCAGAATCCGGTCAATGCGTATCTGCAGCCGGCGCTGGAAATTTATTTTGAGAAAAAAGGGATCCAGCCCTTTGGGGAGGTCTAGGATGGAATGGGCAGTCTGTATCGAGGATCTGGTGAAAAGCTACGGCAGGAACCAGGTGCTGAAGGGAGTAAGCTTTTCCGTGGAAAAGGGAGAGATATTCGGCCTGATCGGGGTCAACGGAGCCGGAAAGACCACGGCGCTGGAGTGCATCGGAGGTTTCCGGAGGTATGACAGGGGAACGATCTCTTTATCCGGTCCGGCCGGGATCCAGCTTCAGTCGGCGGCTCTGCCGCCTTATATGAGACCTATGGAAGCGGTGGAACTGTTTTCCAGATGGAAACGGACCAAAGCCGATCCGGAGGTGCTCTCGGCTCTGGGGATCGGGGCGTTGGGGAAAAAGAAGTACGGGGAGTTGTCCACGGGACAGAAGAGACGGCTCCAACTGGCGCTGGCATTGCTGGGAGATCCGGACATCCTGCTTTTGGATGAGCCGTCGGCAGGACTGGACGTGGAAGGGCGCATGATGCTCCACAGGCAGATAAAAAGCCTGCGGGAGCGGGGAAAGACGGTCCTCCTGGCCAGTCACGATATGGCGGAGGTGGAGGAACTGTGCGGCCGTATCGGGATCCTGGATCAGGGGAAGATCGTATTCTGCGGGACTGGGGACCAGCTGACCAGGCAGGTGGGAAAACGTTATACGGTCCGGGTGGCGACGGAACAGGGGACAGAAGAATACGAGGCCTCCGACATCGGAGAGGAGCTTCCGGCCATCCTGGGGAGGCTCCGGGAAAAAAGGCTTTCTGTTTTGGACCTGCAGGTGAGCCGGGGAACTCTGGAACAGCATCTGGTCCGTCTGGTGAAGGGAGATTGATCTATGAGAGGCTTTTTATACGGCGCAGGGCTGCAGTTCCGGCTGGATATGCGCAGCAAGTCGCTGTTTATCACCTGTTATCTGGTGCCCTTGGTGTTTTTCGCCGTTATGGGAGGCATTTTCACGGCTGTCATGCCGGAAAGCAGAACCACGCTGGTCTCCTCCATGACGGTGCTGGGAGTGTCCATGGGGGCCTTGATCGGAGTCCCGCCTTCTTTGGCGGAGATATACGGAACCGGTGTAAAACGGATGTATCAGGCGGGCGGGGCGCCCATGTGGTCGGGCCTGGCCTTCATACTGACGTCCGCCTGGTTCCATCTGCTGATCATGAGCGGGATCCTCCTGGCAGCGGCTCCGGCGGCTTTTTCCGCCCCGCTGCCGCCGGACCTGGGACTGCATTTCCTGAAGGTGTTTATCTTGATCGGGACGACTCTGGCGGTGGCCGGCGTGCCGGGGCTGTGGGTCAGGGAGCAGGCGAAGCTTACCATGATCTGTCAGCTTCTCTTCCTGCCGTCCATCATGTTGTCGGGGATCTTTTTCCCGTCAGAACTCCTGCCTGCTGTGCTAGAGAGGGCAGGAAGGCTGTTTCCGGCCTGGTGGGGATACCGGCTCCTGACGGCGGAGGGGATGGACTGGAAGCTGCTGCTCCCCATGGCAGTGCTTTTCGCGGCCGGGGCCGCGGGCTGCTTCGCGGGACTGAAGCGGAGGGAAAGAGAATGACCGGTGCGGAGCGGAAGGATCCAAAAAGGAGCGGACAGATAGGAACCATAAAGGATATGGATCCCAGGCGGTGATCGAGCCGGGTCCCGGGAAAAGACCAGGCGATCCGATGCAGGTAACATAAGGGAAACAGAGAGATAGAGAAGATAAGAGGGCTTCCGGAAACGGGAGCCCTTTAGAATTGTTAAGGAACGGTTTGGAAATATTTTAGACGCCTCTTCTAAAATACAAACCATCAAAGAAATCATTCTTTGAAATAATCTTTAAAGGAGTAAGGAAATGAAGGGTACGAGGAAAAGATGGATGAAACGGATATTGGTGTTATGCGTAGTCGGTATGATGGCCTTTGCCATGGGGGCGTGCAGTACCGGAAAATCCTCGGGCGGCAGCAAGGTGAGCACGGAATCGGTGCAGGAAAGCAGCAGAGGAACATCCGGAAGCAAAAAGAAGCAGGAAACCAAGAAGAAAGAGACGCAGAAGGAGACCCAGAAGAAGGAGACGCAGACCCAGAAAAACGGTAAGACCAAAGAAACTCAGAAAAACCGTACAAAAAAGGAAACCAAGAAGAACGGCACAAAAAAAGAGACCCAGAAGAACAGCACCAGCAGGGGAACCGGAGCTGGAACCACAAAGAAGCGGAACTGATATGAAAAATATACTGGAATATTTGGAACGCACGCGGGAGAGATACCCGGGCCGGACGGCAGTGGATGACGGCAGGGTGCGGTTTACCTGGGACCGGCTGGCGGATCTGTCCAGGCGGATCGGGAGCGCCCTTGCCGGAATGACACAGCCGGGCCGCCCGGTGGCGGTCCTGATGGAAAAAAGCTCCATGACTCTGGCTGTCATGCTGGGAGCCGTTTATGCCGGCTGCTTTTATGTGACGGCGGATCCCCGGCAGCCCAGAGCAAGGAATCTGGAGCTTCTGGAGCTTTTGGAACCGGCAGTGACGGTCGCCGGCGAGAGGACCGCGCAGGAACTTAGGGAAGCCGGATACAGGGGAGCAGTCCGCGGGCCGGAAGAGCTTCTTTTGGAAAAGGAGGATACGGCGCGGCTTTGGAAGATCCGGGAAGACGGAAAAGGGACAGATCTTCTGTACGGGATGTTTACATCCGGTTCCACGGGAAAGCCCAAGTGCATCACGGTCAGCCATGAGGCGGTGATCCGGTTTATCACGCATTTCACAGAGCTGTTTGGGATCCGCGCCGGGGACCGCATCGGAAATCAGGCGCCTTTTAATTTTGACGTGTCCGTGAAGGATATATATTCCGGCATCATGACGGGAGCGGCTGTGGTGCTGATCCCCAGGAAGCTGTTTTCCGCGCCTCCGTTATTGCTGGATTATCTGGAAGAGAAGAAGGTCACGGTCCTCATATGGGCCGTATCGGCTCTCTGCCTGGTCTCTTCGGTGCGGGGACTGGAATATAAGGCGCCGGGGACCGTGAGAAAGGTGCTGTTCAGCGGCGAGGTGATGCCTTTGGGACAGCTGAGGCTCTGGCAGGAGGCCTTGCCCCATGCGGAGTTTGTCAATCTTTACGGCCCCACGGAGATCACCTGCAACTGCACATACTGCCTGGTGGATAAAAACTGTGAAAATGTGGAAAAACTGCCCATCGGCCGCGCCTTTCCTGGACGGGAGGTATTTCTGGCCGATGAAGAGGGGAGGCCCGTCGCTGTGGCCGGGACCATCGGAGAGATCTGCGTGGCGGGAGAGTCCCTTTCCAGCGGATATTACAGGAATCCGGAGGAGACGGCGAAGAGGTTCCAGGTCAGAAGGACGGGAGACGGAACGGAGAAGCTCTGCTACTGTACGGGAGATCTGGGATATTACGGAGCCGGCGGCCAGCTCTTCTTTGCCGGAAGAAAGGATTTTCAGATCAAGCATATGGGACACAGGATCGAACTGGAAGAGATCGAGAGGACCATGGAGACCATTTCCGGCGTGATAAGGAGCTGCTGCCTCCTGGATGGAAAGAGGTCCAGGATCACGGCCTTTTATACAGGAGAAGTCCTGCCGGGTACTGTGCGGGCAGAGCTTAAAAAACGGCTTCCGGCTTATATGATCCCGGGGAAATTCTTTCAGACGGGACAGATGCCTTTGAACGCCAACGGGAAGCTGGACCGGGCATATTTCAGAAAAAAACTGGAGGGATAGAGAGTGGATGAAAAAAAACTGGCATATGGAGCCAGGCAGTTCGGCACGCCGTCCTATATTTTTGATACGGACCTCCTGGAAAAGCATGTCCAAAGGACCAGAGAGCTCCTGGGAAAGATCTGCTTTGCCGTGAAAGCCAATCCTTTTCTTGCGGGAGCCATGGGAAAGCTGGCGGACCGCCTGGAGATCTGTTCCTATGGAGAATTCCGCATATGCAGGGCCTATGGAACGGCGCCGGAGAAAATGTTCATCTCCGGCGTACTGAAGAAAAGAGAGGAACTGCTCCGGATCCTGGAGTACTGCGGCGGCAGGAGCCTTTACTCGGTGGAGTCGGAACAGCAGTTTTCCTGTCTGGCGCAGTGGGCGCGGGAAAAGAAGGAAACGATTCCGCTCTGCCTGCGGCTGAGCAGCGGAGACCAGTTTGGCATGGACTGGAAAACTCTGCTGCGGACGGTGGAAGCGGCCAGGGCGCTCCCCTATGTGGAAATTTCGGGGCTCCACTATTTTTCCGGCACCAGGAAGCGGTCCGCGGATAGGATCCGGGAGGAATTGGAGATGCTGGATGGATGTTGTCTTGAACTGGAAGAGAAATACGGGCGGCCTGTCCGGCTGCTGGAATATGGTCCCGGCTTCCGGACCGCGGTCTTTGAAGGTCAGGAGGATACCCTGTACCGTGATATGAAGGCCGCTTCGGAAGCTGCGGGAAAAATGCGGTGGCAGGGGCAGGTGGTATTCGAGATGGGAAGAGCGCTGGCCTCCTGCTGCGGCTATTACCTGACCGGGATATGGGACACCAAGGAGACGGACGGCCAGCGCTTCTGCATAACGGACGGCGGTCTCCACCAGCTCCACTATGACGGCCAGATGATGGGAATGTATCATCCCCGTTTCCGGCTGCTGCCGGAGAGGGACGGCGGGGAAGAGTGGATGGTCTGCGGCGCTTTATGTACCTCCGGGGACGTGCTGATGCGGAGCGCTCCTTTAGGAAGGGCAAGGGTCGGAGACGTACTGGTATTTGAGGAAGCCGGCGCTTACTGCGCGACCGAGGGGATGGCCCTGTTTCTGAGCCGGGAGCTCCCGGCGGTCCTTCTGTACGGCAGGGAAAAAGGATGGAAGCTGGCCAGGCCTGCGACGGAAACGGGCAGGTGGAATATGGATAAGGAGGCAGGATATGGAACGTTTGATGGAGATCTTGAAGGAAATTGACGATACCGTGGATTACGGCAGGGAAAAGGCGCTGATCGACAATGGGATCTGGGATTCCTTCGCTGTCATCACGCTGATCGGAGAGCTGGAGGAGGCCTTTGGCGTGCGTATTGCGCCGGCCCAGATCGTCCCGCGGAATTTCAATTCGGCAGAGGCCATATGGGATATGGTCCGGAAACTGCAGGAGGCTTAAACCATGGCGTATCATACGGCGCTGTATCTGTTCGTATTTCTTCCGGCGGCGCTCCTGGCGTACCAGCTCTTTCCGGCCAGGCACCGCTGGAAGTGCCTTCTCTTCTTCAGCTATCTGTTTTTCTGGCTCATCAGCGGGAAGCTGGTGGTCTGCCTCATGGGAATGACCGTTTTCACCCATTATATCGGCGTATGGCTCGGGTGGCTGAAGACACAGGAGCCGGGAGCGGCGCGGAAAAGCCGGGAACGGGCTGTCCTTATCTTCGGCATTGTCATGCTGCTTTTGTTCCTGGGATACCTGAAATACTATAATTTTTTCGCGGCCAATGCAAACCGGCTCCTCCGGACGGCCGGAAGCAGCTGGGGATTTTCGGCAAAAACGCTGGTGCTGCCCATAGGGATCTCTTTTTATACGCTTCAGGCCATCGGATATATGGCGGATGTGTACTGGGAAAAGACGGCTCCGGAGAGAAGCCTGGGAAAGATGGCGCTGTTTCTGGGCTTTTTCCCGCAGCTCATGGAAGGCCCCATCAGTTCGTATTCCCAGACGGCCGGACAGCTCTGGGCAGGCAGGGGATTAAAGGGAGAGGATCTGTCGCAGGGCGGCGTCCGGATTCTGTGGGGACTCATGAAAAAGCTGGTGGTGGCCGACAGGCTCCATGTGCTGGTGAAAACCGTGTTCGGCTCTCCCCAGGATCACCGGGGCGCCGTGATCGCCGTGGCGGCCATAGCCTATACCATACAGCTCTATATGGAATTTTCCGGCTGCATGGATATTGTGATCGGGACTGGACGGATGTTCGGTGTGACTTTGCCGGAAAATTTCCGAAGGCCCTTTGCCTCACGCAGCGCTTCTGAATTTTGGCGGCGGTGGCATATCACTTTGGGAACATGGCTGAAAACTTATATTTTTTATCCCATATCCGTTTCCGGTCCGGCCAAGAAATGGAACCGTTTCGCGGGAAGAAAATGGGGCAGGTATGCGGCCCGCCTCGGCGTTTCTGCCATGGCGCTGTTTCCGGTCTGGCTGTGCAACGGACTGTGGCACGGTCCCAGATGGAGCTATATCTTTTACGGGATGTATTATTTTGCGGTGATCTTCACGGGCCTGGCAATGGAACCGGTCTGGGACAGGGCTTCGGCTTTTTTCCATATCCGGAGGGAAGCCCGGTACTGGAGGCCGGTGCAGCTCCTGCGGACCTGGGTCATCATCGTCATTGGAGAGCTGTTTTTCCGGGCCATCAGCTTAAAAATGGGGATCCGGATGTTTTTCAGTATGTTTCAGGGCTTCTCTCTGTCGGCCCTCTGGGACGGGACCCTGATGAAGCTGGGATTGGATGCGGGAGATTTTCTGGCCGTCGCGGGAGGCTGTCTGGCGGTGGGGATTGCCGGAAGCCTGCGGGAACGGAGAGGGATCGGAGCGGAACAGCTGGGGAAGCTGCGGCTGCCGGTCCGTTGGATGTTATACTATGGGCTGATCTTTGCCGTTATCATATTTGGAGCTTATGGACCAGGATACCAACAGGTGGATTTGATCTATGCGGGATTTTAGAAAACCAATAAAAAAATCATGGAGACCGTTTCTGTTCTTTTTTATCCTGCTGCTCCTGCTGAACGCGGCATCCCGGGCTGTTTCCGGGATCGCCAAAAGGAGCGGGGAGCTGGTGCGGGACAGGAACAGGAGCTATGTAGCCATTCAGAAGGAGCCGGAAAACACGGTCCAGGTACTGGTGCTGGGGGACAGCGAAAGCTATACCACCGTTTCACCCATGCAGCTGTGGAAAGAAACGGGGATCCCCGCCTTTGTCTGCGGACAGTCGGGACAAAAGCCTCAGGAGACTTATTACATGCTGAAAACTGCTCTGGAGACCCAGAGTCCCAGGGTAGTCCTTCTGGAGACGCATGCTCTTTACAATAAAGAGAAGAAGATAAACGCGGTGCAGAATGTGGTGAGAGAGGCCGGAAATTATATTTTTCCTGTTTTTCGTCTCCATGATATATGGAAGGCAGGATTTTCCGGAAAGCACTATTCTGGAAAGAGCTATAAGGGCTTTGAGATCCGGGCGGCGGTGCAGCCCTATAAGGGCGGAGCGTATATGAAGCCGACGGAGGAAAAGGAACCGGTGCCGGAGTTTTCGGATTTTTATCTGTGCCGGATCCTGGAGCTGTGCCGTGCACATAATGCGGAGCTGGTGCTGTACAGCGGTCCCTCTCCGGTCAATTATGATTATCGGAGGCACAATGGATTAAAGGAAGCGGCGGAAGAGTATTCGCTCGCGTATGTGGATCTGAACCTGGAGGAGATCGGTATCGATTGGGATAAGGATACTCTGGACAAAGGAGACCATCTGAATATCTTCGGCGCGCAGAAAGTAACGTCTTATCTGGGAAAATACCTGCGGGAAAATTTCGGGCTGGAGGACCTCAGAAATGAGGAGCAGTATCAGTCCTGGAACCGGGAAGCGGAAAATTTTATGGAGCAGTATTGTAAGATCGTGGGCAATATGGGATAATCATAGGATAAGAAAGGGGGGACAGGACATGGCGAAAGAAAAGATCCTGATCATAGAAGACGATCCGGACATCCGGGAGGGAGTCAGGATCTTGCTGGAAAGCGAGGATTATCGGGTGACGGAGGCCGGAAACGGCAAAGAGGGGCTGGAGCTTTTGGACCAGGAGACGGATCTGGTGATCCTGGACATCATGATGCCGGGGATGTCTGGCCTGCGCACCTGTGAGGAGATCCGGAAGCTCTCTTTTGTCCCGGTGCTTTTTCTGACGGCAAAATCCCAGGAGTCGGACAAGCTGATCGGTCTCATGGCAGGCGCGGACGACTATCTGGCAAAGCCTTTCTCTTACGCGGAGCTTCTCGGAAGGGTCAAGGCTCTGCTGCGGCGCTACAAGATCTACAGAGGAAGGCCGGAGGAGAGACAGGAGGAGGAGTATCTGGAGGCCGGCCCTGTTCGTCTCCACCGGAAATACAATGAGGTCTATGTGGATGGAAAGGAAAAGGAGCTTTCGGATATTGAATATAAGATCCTCCGCCTGATGATGGAGCATCCCAGGAGGATCTTTTCCGCACAGAATCTCTATGAGAGCGTCTGGAACGAACCGTATTTTTATAACTGCAGCGCCACGGTCATGGTCCATATCCGCAAGCTCCGGCTGAAGGTGGAGGCAGATCCCAAAAACCCGCAGCTCATAGGCACCGTTTGGGGGAAAGGATACCGATTCGATGCAAACAGTAAATAAAAAGAATTCTCTCCGTTTTTCCCTGATCCGCCTGCTGCTGCTCTCCATCGGCGCATCGGTGTGTTTTTTCCTGCTTTTGAACCTGATCGGGAACCGCCTCATCGACGCGTACTATCTGAGCAGCGGCTACCAGGAAAAGAAGAGCGGGGAATATATAGGCGACTTTCAGGAGTATGTGATGGAAAATCAGTTGTCCACAGAGGATCTGGATGCAGTCTCCGATTGGGTGGACAGGCAGAAGGTGGTTTTTCTGCAGCTTTATCAGGACGGGATCCTGATCTATGATTCCAGCTACCGGGATACGGAGGAGATCCAGGCGGCGTCCGTAGAGCTGGAATATCTGGACTGGGGGATCTACTACGACGTCAGATTTACGGACGGGATGGTGGAAGCCGTTATAGACGGAAGCTATGCGTATCAGATGTATAACTATGCCGAATTGGGAGAGATCGTTCTTTCCCTGCTGTTGTTTATCGTGCTGGTGGCCGCCGGGATCGGGAAAAAGGTCCGGTATATCCTGAAGCTGGGCCGGGAGATCGGCATCCTGGAGAGCGGGAACCTGGACTATCCCATCACGGTCAGCGGGAAGGATGAGCTGGCGGCGCTGGCCGGGAGCCTGGACGAAATGCGCCGTTCTTTCCGCCAGCAGGTAAAGCGGGAGGCGGATATGGTCCGGGAAAATCAGAAGATCATCACAGAAATGTCCCATGATCTGCGGACGCCTCTGACGGCCATCCTGCTGTATACGGAGATCCTGAAGAAGGAGGGCGGCATGGAAGGGCGGCAGATGGAGTATGTCGAGAAGATCCATCAGAAGGCCAGGCGTATGAAGCAGCTTACGGATCATCTCTTTGAATATTCCCTGGTGACCGGGGATATGGAGACGAAGCTGGAGGCGCCGGAGGCCTGCGACTCCCTGTTTTATGATCTGTTTTCGGAGACTTGCAGCTATCTGGAGGAAAAAGGGTTCCAGGTCCGGTTTCAGATGGAGCAGACAGGCCGGTCCATCCGGGTGGATCCCAATTATCTGTCCAGGATCATGGACAATATCACTTCCAATCTCATCAAGTACGCGGACAGCTCTCAGCCGGTGCTGATCGGATCCATCCATGGAGAGCGGAAGGTGGGCTTTTTCATCGAAAATGCGGTGGGGAGGAAGGAGCAGGACGGGACCGGCATCGGTCTCCAGAGCATGAAGAGCATGATGGTGAAGATGGGCGGAAGCTGCCGCACGGAGGATGCAGGAGACAGGTTCCGTGTTGAGATCACATTCCCGGCAGTGAAAGAGGAAGACGGACATTGACAGCATCCCCCGGGCGCGGTTCGCAAGAACGCGCCCGGGGGATCTTTATTAAAATCCGTTTGCAAAGCCGGAGCCTGTATGTATAATTGGGATAGAAACAGCTCGAAAAAGAGCGCGGAGGGGTATGTGAAATGAAAACGGAATCTCAGTTTTACGGACAGGAAAAAATATCCCGGATCCTGCTCAAGATCGCTCCGCCGGTCATGCTGGCCCAGCTGATCCAGGCCCTTTACAACATTGTGGACAGCCTGTTTGTGGGCCGGTATTCGGAGTCGGGCCTGACGGCGCTCTCCATCATCTATCCGGTCCAGCTTTTGATGATCGCTCTGGCCGTGGGAACAGGCGTGGGCATCAATACGGCCATGGCCGCCCGGTTCGGAGTAGGGGAGCGGGATGAGGCGGAGGCGTTTGCCGGGGCGGGTACGCCGCTGGCAGTGGCCATGTGGTTTGTCTTTGCTTCCGCGTGCTGGTTTTTTATGCCTGCCTATGCCAGGATGTCCACCAGCTCCGAGGCGGTGATCCGGGATGTGGTGGTATATGGGAGGATCGTCTGTGTCTTCAGCTTCGGTCTCTTTCTGGAAAGCATATGGACCAAGGTCCTGCAGGCAGGCGGGGATATGAAGACGCCCATGGCAGCGCAGATCCTGGGAGCGGTGATCAATATCATCCTGGATCCCATCCTGATCTTCGGCTTCTTCGGCCTGCCGGAGATGGGGATAGCCGGAGCTGCCGCCGCTACCGTGGCGGGGCAGATCGCCGCCGCCCTGGCAGTCATGAAAAAAGGATACAGGAAGCCGCCGGAAAGGAAGCGGTCCGGCGCGCTCACGGCAGAGATCTTCCGCCTGGGGATCCCCAATATCCTGATGCAGTCGGCCTATACCTTTTACATATTCGGGTTAAATCTGATCCTTTCCGGGTTTTCCGACCAGGCGGTGACGGCTCTTGGTCTCTACTACAAGTGGCAGACTTTTTTCTTCATCCCTCTGGGAGCCATGCAGACCTGCATAGTGCCCGTTATCAGCTTCAACTACGCGGCCAGGAATATCCGGCGCTGTAAGCAGACGCTGACGGTCTCGGTGCTGTTCGGGATGGGGCTGATGGCGGTGGGGACTGCCTGCTTTTCATGTATCCCGGGGCCGCTGCTGCGGGTGTTCACCTCGGATGCCAGGGTGATAGAGATCGGGCAGGTGGGTTTTCGCTTCATCGGGGTCAGCTTTATCCCCATGGTCACTTCCCTGATCTTTCCGGTCTTTTTTCAGGCGGTGGGTTCGGGGTTAAAGAGCTCTTTTCTGACGGTGGTGCGGACGCTGGTCCTGTTCGTGCCGCTGGGGTATCTGTTTTCCCGGCTGGGACTCACCTGGTTCTGGCTGACGTATCCGGTCACGGAGGTCCTGACGACTTTGCTGGGGTTCTGGTTTTACAGGGGATTTCTGGATCATCCATATGTCCGGAACGCGCCGGTCCTGGACCGGGAGCATGGAGAAAGCGTGATCCGGCCGTCCCGTCCCGGTGTGATCATCACCATAGCCAGAGAGCACGGCTCCTCCGGAAAGCAGATCGGGAAGCTGGTGGCGGAGCAGCTGGGGATCCCTTTTTACTATAAGGAGATGACGGCGCTGGCCGCCCAGGAGAGCGGGCTGGACCGGGAGTTTATCTCCGATCTCAATAAGAACGGGCCCAGGCTCCTGTACAATCTCTATCTGAGCACCAGGGTGGTCCGCCTTGCCGTCCAGGCCCAGCATAAGATCCTGGAGCGGATCGCGGAGAATGGGAGCTGTGTCATCGTGGGCAGGGCTGCCGATCATGTCCTGAGGAACCATGAAAATGTGGTGAGGCTCTTCATCTACGCGCCCAGAAAATACAGGGAGGGCAGGGTGATGGAGGTGTACGGAGATACGCCCGCCGAGGCCAGAGCCAATCTGCGGCGTTCCGACAAGGCCCGCGCGGCATATTATCACAGCATTTCCGGCGGCCGCTGGGGCAGCCGTGAAAATTATGATCTTCTGATCGACTCCTCTTCCGGCCCGGAGCGGACCGCGGCTGCGGTCCTGGCGTTTTTGAAGGAGACGGGGAGGGGATAGAAGGCGGCAGATGGAGAGCGAAAGAACGATCACTTGTTCTTGATGATGAAAGAAAAGGAGGAAACCGCCATGGGTGAGCTGAGAAAGATCCCCAATGTAGGGAAGCGGACGGAGCAGGGTCTGATGGCCATGGGATACACCACGGCAGAGTCCTTGAAGGGAAAGACGGGGGAAGAACTCTACGAGGAGGAGTGCCGCCTGAGGGGATATGAGATCGACCGGTGCCAGCTCTATCTGTACCGGGCAGTGGAGTATTATATCCATACAGAGAATCCGGATCCGGAAAAATGTAAATGGTGGTTCTGGAAGGATGCGTTTGTGGAGCCGTCGCCCTGCGGGGCGGTGTGCGCAGAGTGCGGACGGTTTCCCGGCCAGTGCGCCGGCTGCCGGAAGATCCGGGGAAAGGTTTTCTGGACCCAATATCTGGACTGGGACTGCTGCGCCGTATACGCCTGCTGTGTGAAGGAGAAGGGGCGTGAAAACTGCGGCGGCTGCGAACATCTGCCCTGTGAGAGGTTCATCAAGGATCCCACCGTATCCGATGAGCAGAATGAAGCGGGGCTTTGCCGGATGCTGGAAAATCTGGAGCGGGCGGCAAAGAAGAAAAAGATTTGATCTAGATAGTTGACTCTCCCCTTGGGGCATGGTCTATACTGGATCCAGATCCGGATCAGAAAGCGATATGGGAGGAGAGCCAATGTTTACAGTAGGGGAATTTTCCAGGATATGCCAGGTGAGCGTAAAGACGCTGCACCATTATGATAAGATCGGCCTGCTGCTGCCGGAAAGGGTGGACCCTGTCACGGGCTACCGGTATTATGGACGGCAGCAGGTGGGCAGGATGCTCCTCATCGGACGGCTGAAGCGGTATGGATTTTCTCTGGACGAGATCAAGGCGCTCCTCCAATGCGAAAACGACAGGGTATTATTTTCAAAGCTCTGCCGGCAGAAAGAGAAACTGGAGATGCAGAAGAAGGATCTGGAGCTGGTGATCGGAGAATTGTCGGCTCATCTGCGGGATTTCGAGAGGACAGGAGATATTATGGGATACCAGAAGCGTTATGAGATCGCGGTGACGGAGAGTCCGTCCATGCACGTCCTTGCCAGCCGTCAGGTGATGGGGGTGAAGGATTTCGGAAACTATTACGGCATTTTATATGAACGCATGGCAAAGGAGGATCTGACGCCGGACGGCCTGTGCGGCGCGGTGTATTACGATGAGGTCTTTGATCCGGAGAGTTCGGACATCGAGCTGATCGTGGGAGTCCGGGAAGCCGGGAAGGCGGACAAGACCATGGAAAAAAGACTGTGCGTGAAGACCGTCCACAAAGGGGCTTACTCCTCGCTGCCGGATGCCTACGGGGCGCTGGTGGAATGGATCGGGCAAAACGGTTATGTGTGGGACGGCGAGCCCTTTGAGCTTTACACCAAAACCCAGTTTGACCGCCTGGCGCCGAAGGACTGGGAAACGGAAGTGTATTTCCCGGTGCGGGAGC
This sequence comes from Candidatus Paralachnospira avium, assembly GCA_904420245.1. Taxonomy (GTDB): domain Bacteria; phylum Bacillota; class Clostridia; order Lachnospirales; family Lachnospiraceae; genus Lientehia; species Lientehia avium. Next base: position 2,451 of record CAJFUL010000067.1, on the reverse strand, counting down.
GGTAAGAGAAACGGAGCCATGGCTGCCGAGAGCGGCCATGGCTCTTTTTATCCGCGGGGCGAAACACGCCGCATGGTGCTCTTAAAAACACGCGGCATTGCATTTCCCGGCGGGACATGGCATACTAGCGGTAAAGGAAAGGATGAGGTGAGGAATATGCGGCTGTTTATCGCGGTTATGCTTTCGGAGGAATTACAGAAGGCTTTTGTCGGCTGTATGCACGATCTGAAAAAGCAGGGCGTGGAGGGAAATTATACCCCTGCGCAGAACCTGCATATGACCCTGGCGTTTATCGGAGAATACAGCAATCCGGAAAAGGTGAAAAGGGTGATGGAAGCGGCCCCGCTGCCGCCGTTTCGTCTGGCAGTCTCCGAAAAAGGAAATTTTGGAAATATCCTCTGGGCAGGCGTCAAGGGCGGACAGAAGCTGAACGCTTATGTAAAAGAGCTGCGGAAGGCGCTGCAGGAAGCCGGGATCCCTTTTGAGAAGGATAAGTTCGTCCCGCATATCACGCTGATCCGGAAGACTTCTGCCAGAAAGCCTTATCAGGTCCGTTTGCCCAAGGCAGAGATGACTGTAAAAAAGGTATCTCTCATGAGATCGGAGATCCAAAACGGAAAACCGGTATACCGGGAACTGTAGGAGGAACGATATGGCCTTATACGCGTTGGGAGATCTCCACTTGAGCTTCCAGACGGATAAATCCATGGACAAGTTCGGAAAAGTCTGGAAGAACCATGAGCGGAAGATCGAAAAATATGTGAGCCGGACGGTAGGCCAGGAGGATACGCTCGTACTCACCGGAGATCATTCCTGGGGCAGAAAGCTTCCGGAGTGCCGGGAGGATCTGGCGTTTATAGAAAGGCTGCCGGGCCGGAAGATCCTGCTGCGGGGAAATCACGATATGTTCTGGGATGCCAAGAAGACGGAGCGGCTCAATGAGGAATTCAAAGGCAGGCTGTTCTTCCTGCAGAATAATTTTGCCGCATATCAGGACTATGCGCTGGTGGGGACCAAAGGATACACGTTTGAGGGCCCCTTTTATCTGGACAGGAGAGGGCGCATCGTGGGATGGGACCGGGAGCGGGAAGCGCAGGCGGAGAAACTGGTGGCCAGAGAAATGGAACGGCTCCGGGAATCTTTCCGCCGGGCCGGTGAGGCGGGCTACCGGAAATTCATCCTGTTTCTCCACTATCCGCCCACCAATATCCTGGAACAGACTTCGCCTTTTACAGAGATTGCCGAGGAGTACGGCGTAAGTGCCGTCGTCTATTCGCACTGCCATGGGGAAAGCAGGTTTGGAGACAGCATACGGGGGACATTCCATGGGATCCCTTATCTCCTGGTCTCCGGGGACTATCTGAACTTCCATCCCGCGCTGGTGCTGCCGTAGACCGTATCGGGAGAAGGGATTTGGATATGGAGATACTTTATCTGATCGTTATCAATACAGCAGGCTTCCTTTTTTATGGATTTAAAGACCGGATATGCAGGGAGGAAGGCCACCGGGGGATGGAAGCGGCGGTGTTCCTTTTGGCGATCCTTGGCGCTTCGCCGGGGCTTTTCCTTGGGATATTGCGCATAGGGAGAAAAGGAGAAAAGCGGAATTTGATGTCGGGAGTTTCTGTGAGCTGCGTTCTCTCCGCCCAGGTGATCCTGGCCGTTTTTTGGAGGAAAGGGGTTGGCGATCCCCTTACTTTTGATCTTGCCGGCTATTTTGCGGAACACATCTGGCTGCTATTTTATTTCCTGGTCATGGACGCCGTCACCTTTGCCGCTTTTGGGCTGGATAAGCGCCGGGCAGTGAAGGGGCGGACCAGGATCCCCAACCTCATGTTGCTGATCCTGTCCTTTGCGGGCGGAGCCGCCGGAGGACTCCTCGGTATGCGGGCCTTCCGCCATAAAACCAAAAAGGATTATTATACGGCAGGCCTTCCCATGATGCTGGTCGTACAGGTTTTGGCGGTGGTGTGTTTGATGAATTAGGGGAGGAGCAGGCTTTGTGACTGGAGCTGCCGGCAGTTGGTCCGCGTGTTGGTATGTGTTGAATTTACGTTTTTTTCCTGCTATAATTATGACGCAGAAATGCAGGGATCATGGAAAGAGGCGTTTTTATGACTGCAATGGACTGCTTCATTTGGGGATTGGATGATCAGAAAAACGGCACCTAGTGGATATTTGAGGTGCTGTTTTTTGAAGTGGGCGGCTAGTATATATGAAGACCAGCTAAGCAGAGCAGGATCTTTGCAGCGGCAGCTGCATACCCGGTAAATCGCAGTAAAACAGGATAAACGAACGAAGATCAGGAGGACTTTAAAATATGATACGAGTGCTTTTCGTGTGCCACGGCAGGATTTACCGGATGTGAAAAAACGACTGTAAATCAAGCACTTCCCGTGTTTCAGCCTCAGTTTTACCAATGATTTACCAATATTTCTGGAGAGCCAGGCT
>CAJFUL010000066.1 GCA_904420245.1 Candidatus Paralachnospira avium | reverse complement strand
TCCCTCCCGCCCCAGACGTATATTCCGCGGGCCGTCCCGCATACATTAGATTGACACCGATACGGAGGTACCCGTCTTGGAACAGGATGACCTGAAAGCCACCGAACTGGACAGGATGACCAGCAGCTACAGCCTCCAGATGATGAAGGCTTCTCTCTCCTATCTTCCCACCGCTCCCAGACGGTTCCTGTCCCTCTTCATCAAGATGCAGGAACTTAAAAATACTATGGATCTCTTCTCCTCCCCGGACGCCCTGAGCATCTGCTCTGCCGGACATTCCCAGAGCTTCTATGACGCCATAAGCGACATCAAGGAATACGGAAGCCCGGAACAGCGCCGCTCCTTTGAACGGATGGAAAATCTCATCCAGCTTTTTTCCCTGTATGAGCAGTCCCAGTCCGAAACCGCGCCCCGGCAGCCTTCCTACGGAGAACAGAGCGAAAGCGGCGGCATCATCCCCTTTGAGAAAAACCGGGAGACTCTGTCCGCCGCCAGCCTGCCCAGTCAGCCGGACTTCCGCGAATATGTGCGGAACACCCTGACTCCGGAAAACCAGGCGCTTTTCGATACTTACACGGCTTTTTTTCACAGCCTTGGAAACCTTTCAGGAAAGGAGCCCGACGATCATGAGCTATTATAACCGCAGTCAGGACGGAAATCCGTTTTCCAGATGGAACAGCCCCGGCAGCCGGCCCCGGCCGGAGGAGGAAGATCCCTCGCGGGAAGTCTCCTCCCAGGAATATGGATCCGGCAGGCCCCAGCCCCCGGAGGGTGAAAGGCGGCCGGAGCAAGAGCCGCAGAAGCAGGAGAGCTGGCAGAACGATCCTTCCCTCAAAAATATGGATCTGAAAAAACTGGCGTTTTTGTCGGAACTGGTCTCCCAGTCCGGAGGAAAGTCCCTGGACGCGCTGCTGCCCTTCCTGGTGGCGGCCAATCAGAACGCCAACTCCATGGGCTTACAGTTCAGCGATTCGGAAACGGATCTGATCCTAAAAGTATTGAAAAGCAGGATGAGCCCCCAGGAGCAGTCCCAGATCGATCTGTTCCGGAAAATGGCCGATCTGCTGGGAAAAAAGCATCCATGACTCCTACTCCTCTGTCAGCATGCCGTCCTCCAGGGTCAGCACCACATCCGCCTGTCTGGCGATCTGCAGATCATGGGTGACCATCAAGAGCGTCTGGTGAAAGCTCCGGCAGGTCTCCCGCAGCAGCCAGAGGACTTCCTCCGCGCTCCTGGCGTCCAGATTGCCGGTGGGCTCGTCGGCCAGCACGATGGCCGGTTTCGTGACCAGAGCCCTGGCGATGGCCGTCCTCTGGGCCTCGCCTCCGGAGATCTGGCTGGGATAGTGCTTCTCCTTTCCAGTGAGCCGCAGTTTCTTGAGCAGCATGGTTTCGTATTCTTCGTCTATGGCCCTCTGGTCCAGATAGAGAGGAAGACGTATATTGTCTATGACGGTATATTCCGGCAGCAGGTTATAGGACTGGAAGATGAATCCGATCCTCCTGCGCCGGAACACCGCCGCCTCCCGGTCCGTAAATGCGGCCAGATCCTTTCCCTCCAGATATACCGTTCCCTCCGTAGGCGTGTCCAGACCTCCCAGCAGATGGAGCAGAGTAGACTTTCCGGAACCGCTTCTTCCGATGACGGCATAGAACTTTCCCTCCTCGATCTGAAGATCCACAGACCGCAGAGCCTGCACCGACAGCTTTCCCTCCTGATAAGTTTTTCCAAGCTTCTTTGCTTCCAGCAGCATTTCCATTCCTCCCTTCTACTCTCCCAGTTCCCGGATCGCCTCTGCCGGCTCTTCCGACAGGAAGCTTCTTAAGAAAATCTGATACACGGCCGCCGACAGGACCAATACCAGGAGACAGGCCAGAAGATGGATCCCAAGGGGATAACCGGAAAACATCAGATCCAGACTGTGCAGAAACTGTTCCCAGCCTCCGGAATACCGGTGAGGATCCATGGCCGCCAGCGCCTCCCGATGCCAGAAGAAGGCCGTCAGGAAAAAGGCGCCGTGGGCTGCGGCCAGGGCCAGTCCGCCGTTTACAAGCCCTCTGATCCCGTAGACGGACCGGATCTCCAGCTTCCGGACTCCCAGAGCCTCCAGGATCCCCAGCTTCCTCCGGTCCTCCCGGAGTCTGGAACTGAGCGTCTGGACCAGGAAGCACAGCATGACAAATCCGATGCCCACTGCTCCCGTCATATACCAGACCGTCCTGTCCAGCGCTTCCTCATGGATCTCTTTCCATTCTTCATAATTTCCGGCCACATAAAGCCCTTTGGACTCCGCCATGCTCTGGAGACTGCTCCAGGTGGTATCGTCCGCCGTTCCGGAGCCTTCTAGATAGATCATGTCATAGAGAGCGTCTCCTCCGTTTCCCTGGACTGCGGCAGTCATTCCTCCGGATTCCTCCTCGAGCTGCTGCCAGGCCGACCGCAGCTCACCGACAAAGTTCTGACTTCCGATCACGCAGAAAGCTCCCATCATCTCCGGATCCCACCGCAAGCTTCCCGTATCCGGCAGATACCGGACGACGCCTCCCACCTTTACCGTAAATTCTCTGGTCCCGGCTGTACGGTACTCTCCATTTTCTTCCGCGGTCCGGTACGCTATCTGCACCGTCAGCTCCGCTCCCGGCTCCAGACTGGCGTCCGTCAGGAAAAATCTTTCATACCGGGGATCCGTATTGAATTCGATCCTGCTCTCCCCCTCTTCCATTCCCTGGATATCCCGGATCCTGTAACAGGGCAGGTAGACCAGGACCTCCTCCCCCGCCTCAAACGCTTCCCAGTCCGGCTCTCCCTCATAGACCATGCCGGCCAGCTCTTCCATGTTGTCCTGCCATCCTGTGTAGACGCCGTATACATTTGACAGCGCCTTCCCCTCCTCTTTGGCGTAAGGCTCCATGGCCTGATACGGATAACTGTTCCACTGCTTTCTGAGCGGCTCCAGGCTGCTGTCCCCGATCCCGTCATAAGTGATATAGAGTCCCTGTCCGCCAAATCCATACTGTTCCGTATAGACTTTCCCGATGCCCGGGATCCCGGAGACTTCCTCCGGCAGGGTGGCATCCAGCTCCTGTCCGGCGAAGTGCATATCCGCGCTGGCTCCCATCTCGAACTGCAGGCTTTCTCCTCCAAGCTCCATCTCCTCCCCCGCCAGATACAGGCCGCCGAAGACGGAAAAGGCCAGTCCGCTCAAGAGCAGCACGGTCCCGGCGCGGAACAGGCCGCCGCTCTTGGCCGCGATGAGCCGCCCCTTCCTGTATGTTTTTCCGGGATCCAGAGGCGCGGTCCTGTGGACCCTGGGAGAAAAATCTCCCCGCAGGGGGATCCGCTTTCCCTTCCAGATGGGAAACAGCGCTCCCAAATATACCATCAGACATACCAGAAGGAGCCCCGCCGCAAGAAGCGGAAGATCCAGATGGAAATACAAGTTTCCCGATCCTGCCAGGCCGCTCAGCCATAAGACGCCCGGGACCAGGAGGATGCCCGCAGCGGTCCCCAGGAGCGCCGCCTTCCAGAGTATCCGGAAGATCTCCCGCAGAAACAGCCCCGCCACCTGCCCGTCCGTGGCCCCTATGGCCTTCAGGAGGCTGACCTGCCGGCTCCTTTTGCGGATCTGGCTCCCCATGATCTGAAAGACTGCCAGCAAAGAGACCAGGAAGACCACCGCCAGGACCACCTGGATATAACTGTAATCGGTCCTGCCGTTGAAGTCATAGGCCAGGTTATTGAAGGCGAAATGCTGGATCACCTCCATGGACTCATCCGGCATCCCATAGATCTCGATGGTATCCCGGACGCTTCCTTCAATATCAGTGAACACATGGCAGACCTTCTCCCAGGGAAAGGTTTCCAATTCCGGTTCCGTGATCACCGCCGATACAAGAGAGTACCCTTTTTTCACCCAGCCGCCGCCATAAGGTTCCAAAACGCCGCAGAGGGTATAAGTCCTCTCCTCCATCTGGTTTTCTCCGCCCACGACCCTGAGGGTCACGGTCTCTCCCAGTTTCCCCTCCAGCCCCAGGGAAGACAGGAGCTCTTCTGTCAGGGCGATCTCCCCGTCCTCTCTGGGCAGCCTGCCCTGGCTCATCCGTATCCGTCCCAGCTCCGCCGTTCCCTGATCCAGGGTGCCGATGAAGCCGGCCTCTCCGAAATAATCGGTGAGGGAAACCGGTTCCTCAGGCGGCAGATACAGGACGGTCCTGATCTTCTCTTCCAGCGTATACTGATCAAGCGGAAGCATCTCGAACTCTATGCCCGCCTCCCGGCAGGCCCTGGCCGTCTCCTCCATCTCCCATTCAAACTGCCGGTCCAGCTCCTCCACCCTGGCCTCCCAGTCCGGCGAAAGGATGCTTCCCCCTACCCGGCTTATGCCGCTGCGGACCGTGGCCGGATTTTCCGTAAATTTCCTGATCTGTTCCTCCGTTCCCCCGTAAAAAGCCGCTTTCCACTCCCCGAAGGCATCGTATTTCTGTTCCTGCCTCGTATACCGGGAAATGCTGAACCAGACGATCCCAGCCGCCACCAGGAAAAACAGAAACGACAGCACCAGGAACAACGCCCTGTTTTCCCTGCGCCTTCCCCGTGCAGACAGGCGCACCAGCTTCCACAGATTCTTTCCCATGACACCCCTCCTCTCCCAGGCGCTTTTGCAGGCCGGACCTCCGTACCGGATCATGCCGGAGACGCCCATACAAAAAAGCCACGCGCAGAATGTTTCTGATCTTATCGTATCATAATGACATCCTGTTTACACGTGACTTTTTCGTAACCTTCTACTCGCCGTATGCCTCCGCACCCGACAGGATCCGGAACTTCATCAGGAATCTGGCCCCTTCTCCCATATCTTCCTCTTCCGGAACCGGCTGCGCCGTCAGCCTGCCGTGGTTGGCCTCCACCACTTCCCTGGCGATATGGAGTCCCAGGCCGGAACCTCCCTCCCGTCCCTTTCCTGTATAAAATCTCTCAAAAAGGCGGCCTGCCTCTTCTTCGGAAAAACCGCCTCCCTCATCCCGCAGCTCCAGGTATTTCCATCCGTCCGCGTCCCAGTGGCGGATCCGGATCTTTCCGCCCTGCTCCATGGCCTCCGCTGAATTCTTGATCACATTGGAAATGGCCGCCTTCATCCACCCGCTGTCGCAGTAGAGGGGAACCCGGGAAGCAGATCCTGTCTCCACCAGGATCTTCCGCTTCTCCAGCACCGGCCTCAGTTCTTCTGCCGCCTGGGCCGTCAAGGCATCCAGATCGGCAGGCGCCGCCAGCATCCGGACCTGGCCCGCCGACAGCTGTCCCGCCTGGAGAAAATCCGCCGTTTTTTCCTTCAGGATCCTGCACTGGCCGCCGCAGTCCTCCAGCTTTTTCTCCATGGCCTCCTTAAACTTCTCCGGCAGTTCCTCCGAAGAAAGCTTCTCCTCCATCAGATCCAGGTTCAGCCACAGAGACGTCAAAGGCGTCTTCATCTGATGGACCATATTCTCCACGAAGTGGCAGAGCTGTTCCTTTTCCCGCTGGACCAGCTCCACCATATGGCTATTCCTCTTGTAGAGGAGCTCCGCCTGATTGGACAGGGCAGCCAGGGGGCCGTCCTCCCATCTGGCCAGGGCCGTTTCCTTTCCCGCCACCATCTGCTCCATCTGAAGCCCCAGACCGCGCATATCCTCCAAAAGCCTGGATGATCTCCTGTACAGATATCGGAAAAAAACAGCCAGCAGGACGGGCACCGCCGCCGGGAGCAGAAAGTCCGCGGCCCGCCCTCCGCAGCCCGCCGCCAGATCCCGGACAATGGCCGCCTCCCTGGTCTGCCCCAGCAGGTCCAGGAGCCTGGCCTCATAGAGCCTCTGGCCCAGCCAGACCGAACTCATGCAGATCCCCGCCGCTGCCATGGTCACGGCCAGGCACCAGCCCCAGATCCCGTCCCATCCTGTTTCCTTCCGTCTTCTCATCCACGCCACCTCCGTCACTTCTCCACCGGCACGTTCCAGCGGTATCCCACGCCCCGCACCGCGGCAAAATAGGAAATGCCTCCATATTCTCCCAGCTTTTCCCTGAGCCTGCTGATATGGACCCTCACCGTATTGTCTTCGATATACTGTCCGTCCTTGTCCCAGACACAGCGGACCAGCTCGTCACGGCTCACCGTGTAGGGCCAGGCATTCATCAAAAGCCACGCGATCTGGCCTTCCTTGGGCGTCAGCAGAAGCTCCTTTCCGTCCCGCTCCACCTTCCTGTTCCGCAGGTCCATGATCAGGTTTCCGCTTAAAAACCTGTCGCCCTTCTCCTGCCCGGAACGGCGCAGCAGGGCCTGTACCCGGGAAAACAGCTCCTTTAACCGGAACGGCTTCGCCACATAGTCGTCTCCTCCCATATCCAGCCCCCGGACCGTATTTGCCTCATCGGAAAAAGCCGTTAAGAACAGGATGGGGACGGACGACTTCTCCCTCAGCCTGCGGCACACCTCAAATCCGCTCATATCCGGCAGCCTCACATCCAGGATGCACAGATCCCAGCCTCCGGCAGAAAAAAGCCGTTCCGCCTCCTCTCCCGTGGCGGCCCCCGCCGCTTCATACCCCTTTTCCGAAAAAGCCTCCAAAAGTCCCTCCCGGACGGAAGCTTCATCTTCCACGATCAAGATCCGTTTCATGCTTCTCCTCCTTATCTATAGAATAGCAGAAGAATCTGAAAAATAAAAGAAAACAGGGCCTTCCTACCCTGTTTTCTTTCTCACTTGACGGTCCGCTCCCGGTCCTCTTCCCGTCATGAACCGAAATCCGTCTTGATGACATCGGCGGAATAATAGACTTTTCCGCCCTGATAGTCGATGCCCTTGGCCGCGAACATCTCTTCCATGGTGACCAGCTGGAAGCCTCTGGCCTTCAGCTCCGGAATGATGGTCCTGCACGCCTCGATGGTCTCCGGATGGATGTCATGCATCAGGATGATGTCCCCGTCGGCCGCCTTGGTCTTCTCGTCGTAGAGGACCGCGTTGATGGTGCTCTGGACGTCCTTTGTCTTCCAGTCCAGCGTATCCACATTCCATCTGGCCAGCGGATATTCTGTGATATAGGCCAGGACGTGATTGTTCCAGCCGCCGTAGGGGGGCCGGACCGTGCTGCAGGCCGGGAATCCCCAGCCCTTCAGGATGTCGTTGACGCCCTCGATCTGCTGGGTGATCTCCTCATCGCTGATCTCCTTGAAATTCTTGTGGTTCAGCGTATGGTTGCCCACCTGGCACCCCAGCTCCAGCTCCCGCCGGATGATCTCCTGGGCTCCCTCCTTCTGCAGGGATTCTCCCACCACGAAGAACGTGGCTCTGGCATCGTTCTCCTCCAGTATATCCAGAAGCTCCGGCGTCGTGGAAGCCTTGGGGCCGTCGTCAAAGGTCAGGCAGACCATGGGCTTTTCCGGATCCACACTGGAAGCCTGCCCGCCCACGGGAAGTCCCTGTCCCGTGATGTCCTCCGTCAGATACTCCGTCATCTCCTCCATGGGAATGGTAAGAGACAGCAGGCTTTCCTGGCTGTCCGTCAGCGTACCCGGCAGGAAGTACAGCATCAGGCCGTCCTCATTCCAGGTATAATAGGAAAAATTGGCCTCATTGGCCGCCACCGCCGTCTCCGATACGGTCCCGCCCTGGGAAGCCGCGAATTCTCTGGTCTTTCCCGACAGGAAATCCAGATACCCCTCCTTCAAAAGGTCCGAAAGGCCTATGGCCGCGCCGTCGGACAGACGGTATGTATACGTCTCGATGGAGTCCTCCTCTGTCCCGGCGAATTCCTTATGGATATCGAATTTCACCGACACATATCCGGTCCCGGTCTGATAAGCCTCATAATCCGCCGTCATGAGCATCCGGTCCGTTTCTCCGCTCTTTTTCTCCGCCGCTTCCTTCTGGAAGACCGCGATCATATCGCCGGCGCGCTGGGAAAGATCCGCATCCGCCGTCTCATTTCCCAGAGACGGATACCGGACGGCATATCCTTCGTAATCGCCTATCTGCTTTTTCTCCTGGGGCGTTCCGGTCTCCTTCTTATCCTCCGGGACCGTGTACTGGAAATCCGCCTCCGAAAGCTTCCGGGCAATCTCTCCCGCATCTGCCGTGGAGGCCGGCGTTCCTTCCACAGCCGACGCATTGGGGCGCCGGATGGCCCTCCAGCCAATAACGGCCAGGAGCGCCACCAGGGCAGCCGCCAGCAGGATCCCCGCCCACAGCTGGACTTTCTCTCTCCTGCGCTTTTTCCGCGCCTTCTCCGCGTACCGTTTCTTCTCCTCTTCGTACCGGGCGCTGTAAGCCTTTTTCTCATACAGACCGAAATCCCGCGGTTCCTTTTCCTCTCTCCGTTTGGCAGCCTGGCGGAATTTTTCATGGACGGCTTCCCAGTCCTCAGAGCCTGGCATATCTACGGCTTCCGGCCTCCTGCGTTCCCGCCGGACGGCCCGCTCCGTCTCTTTCCGGTCCTGCCGCATCTGGGACGGCTGCGCCTCCTGGCGGCTCTCCGTCTTCTGTCCGGCGCTCCGCTCCGCTCTGTGCCCGGCGGCAGGTTCCTTCCTGTCCGCAGCGCCTCTTTCCGGCTCCGGGCCCTTCCCGGGCTCCACTCTCCCGGCAGTACTCATGACTACCCGCTTTCCGGAGCTTACGCTCCCGTTTCCGCTCTTCTGGCGGTCCGCCGGAAGCGGGATCCTCTCTGTCCGGACTGCTTCCCGGCTCTCTCCCGCCGTCTGCAGCCGTTTTCTCCGTTCTCTGGAAGATACCATGCGTCCTGCTCCGGTATCTCCTCCCTCCTCTGTACTTCTGGGAGGTCTGTGGGAAAGCCGCGCATCCTCCAGCTTTCTTTCCTTTCCCTCCTGTGGCATAGTTTCATCCTCTTTTCTGTATGGATTGGTAATCCCTACTATAACACGGATTCTTTAATAGATCCTTAACAAAATATGACAATTTTTTTAGATTTGTCAGATCATGAAATTCTTAAAAATTCTTTTACAACCTTTTCCATCTCTCCGGTCTCGCAGACGGTCCTGTGGAGCACAGGCGCATGGCGGATCTCCTCGATGGCCCCGGGGACCGGCACGCCGGAAAGGCCGGCCAGAACGTCGACCAGCGCAAGATCCTCCATTCCATCATATTTGGGATCGATGGCTTTCATGACACTTTTTGTAAACTTATAAGGGCTGGCCGTGGAGGCGATCACCGTCTTTCTCCCGTCTCCGGAAGCTTCCCGGTACTTCCTGTATACGAAGGATGCCACCGCCGTATGGGGGTCCACGATATATCCGGCCCGCTCATAGAGGGCCCGGATCTCCCCGGCCGTCTCTTCTTCCGTGGCGTAACCGCCATAGAAATCCTCCAGCTTCTCCCGCATCTCCCCGGAGATCTCGTAAACGCCCGTCTCCGTCAGGGACTTCATCAGAGAAGCGTCCCTGGCGCCGTCATCCCCGGCTATACGGTAGATCAGCCGCTCCAGGTTGCTGGACACCAGGATATCCATGGAAGGGGAGCTGGTCAGGATAAACTCCCGGTTCCTGTCATAGATCCCCGTCCGGAAGAAATCAAAGAGGACTTTATTTTCATTGGAAGCGCACAGGAGCTTTCCGATGGGCACTCCCGCCAGCTTCGCGTAGTAAGCCGCCAGAATGTTCCCGAAGTTTCCGGTGGGGACCGTCACGTTGATCTCCTCTCCGGCGGTGATGGCTCCGTTTTTCAAAAGCTGTCCGTACGCGTATACATAGTAGACGATCTGGGGCACCAGACGCCCGATATTGATGGAATTGGCCGACGAAAACTGGAACCCGCTCCGCGCCAGCTCCTCTGCCAGCTTCCGGTCGCCGAACATGGCCTTCACGCCGCTCTGGGCGTCGTCGAAATTCCCATGGATCCCCACCACCAGGGTGTTTTCGCCCTGCTGGGTCACCATCTGCCGCTTCTGGATGGGACTTACCCCGTCCTTGGGATAAAAGACGATGATCCTGGTCCCCGGCACTCCGGCGAATCCTGCCAGAGCCGCTTTTCCCGTATCTCCGGAGGTGGCCGTCAGGATCACGATCTCATTGGAGACCCGGTTCTTCTTGGCCGCCGTCACCATCAGATGGGGCAGGATGGACAGCGCCATATCCTTAAAGGCAATGGTTGGGCCGTGGAACAGCTCCAGATAGTAGGCCCCGCCGGCCTCCCGGACGGGCGCGATGAGCCCGGTGTCAAACTTACTGTCATAGGCATGGCTTACGCAGGATCTGAGCTCCTCCTCCGTAAAATCGGTCAGGAACTCCTTCATCACCACATAAGCAGTCTCCTGATAAGAAAGTCCGGAGATCTCCTCCATGGTCATGGAAAGAGCCGGGATCCGCTCCGGTACAAACAGGCCGCCGTCATCGGCCAGCCCCTTTAAGATCGCCTGGGATGCCAGGACTCCTGATTCTCCGCCTCTGGTGCTTTTATATAACAGTTCCGCCATACCTGATTCCTCTCATTCTTGATATAGATCCACAATGATTCCATGGTCCATCATAACACAGCCCCCCTCATTTGTCACCCCGGATTTTCTAACGGTTCTCCTTCACCAGGCTGCAGAACTCTGCCTCCGTAAACCTGGCCAGCTCCTCCGGATCCACAAACATCTGACAGCCGCGGACTCCGGCGCTGACGGCGATCTCATCGAAGAGTACCGCCGTCTCCTCGATGTAGGTGGGATATTTCTTTTTCATGCCCACCGGGGAACAGCCGCCGCGGATGTATCCGGTGAGGCCCGGAAGCTCCTTCACATGGATCAGCTCTACCCGCTTGTCTCCGGCGGCCGCGGCCGCCTTTTTCAGATCCAGCTCTTCGCAGACCGGGATGCAGAATACCAGAGGGCCCTTCTTTTCCCCTCTGGCCACCAGCGTCTTGAAGACCCTATCCGGATCCAGCCCCAGGGTCTCCACCACATGGGCCCCGCTGAGATCGCTCTCATCCACCTCATACTCCATGGTCCTGTAAGCGATGCCCGCAGTCTCCAGAAGCCGCATCGCGTTTGTCTTATTGTTTTTTCCTGACATGATCTCCTCCAAAATTTCCGGCAAAGTCTTCGTACCCGAAACCTGAGCGCCGCCGGGCAGCGGACCCCTCCGCCTGCGGCGGGCCGCATGAACGGTAATTTTGCTCTATGGGAACAAAGCTTCCCCCAGAGCAAAAAACAGGCCCGCAGTGGAAACCTCCGCGGGCCTTCGCCTCTATTTCCTCGATTCGTTGATATAATTGATCAGGCCCTCCGCCTTGATGATCTTCTGCATGAATTCCGGAAAAGCCTGGCCTTTAAACTGGGTGTTCCGGGTCTTATTATAGATCATGCCGCTGTCAAAATCAACTTCCACCTCATCGCCGTCCTGGATCCCAGCCGCCGCCTCCGGGCATTCGATGATGGGAAGCCCGATATTGATGGCGTTCCTGTAAAAGATCCTGGCAAAGGTCTCCGCGATGACACAGCTCACTCCCGCCGCCTTGATGGCGATGGGGGCGTGCTCCCTGGAAGAGCCGCAGCCGAAGTTCTTCTCCGCCACGATGATGTCGCCCTTCTTGACTTTCTTTACGAATTCCCTGTCAATATCTTCCATACAGTGGGTGGCCAGCTCCGCCGGGTCCGATGAATTCAGGTATCTGGCAGGGATGATCACGTCGGTGTCTACATTGTCTCCATATTTGAATACGGTTCCATGGGCTTTCATATGTCTCCTCCTTCCTAAAGTCCCAGCTCTTCCGGTCCGGAGATCTTTCCGGTGACCGCGCTGGCGGCCGCCACCGCCGGGCTGGCCAGATAGACTTCCGATCCCACATGGCCCATACGGCCCACAAAGTTCCTGTTGGTGGTAGAGACGCATCTCTCTCCCTCGGCCAGGATCCCCATGTATCCGCCCAGGCAGGGACCGCAGGTGGGCGTGCTCACGACGGCGCCCGCCTCGATGAAGGTCTTCAAAAGCCCCTCCTCCATGGCCTGCAGATAGATCTTCTGGGTGGCAGGGATCACAATGACCCGGAGGCCCCTCTTCACCCTGCGGCCCTCCAGGATGGCGGCGGCAGTCCGCAGATCCTCGATGCGGCCGTTGGTGCAGGAGCCGATCACCACCTGGTCGATCTCCACATCTCCCACCTCGTCGATGGTCCTGGTATTCTCCGGCAGATGCGGGAAGGCTACAGTGGGACGTATGCTTCCCAGATCCAGGCGGATCACCCGGACATACTGGGCATCCTCGTCAGCCTCGTAGATCTTAAAAGGTCTCATGGAATGTTCTTTCATATACTGGATAGCCGTCTCATCCACGGGGAAGATGCCGTTCTTTCCCCCGGCTTCGATGGCCATA
>CAJFUL010000065.1 GCA_904420245.1 Candidatus Paralachnospira avium | reverse complement strand
TATTTTCCTTTTATACATAAATATGCTCCCTCCTAAGTGACAAGTTTTTATTATTTTACTTGTCTACCTAGAAGGGAGCATATCAATTGATGCGACAGCCCCATTTTTCATGTTCGAGGAGAAATAGGGGAGGATTTTCCATTGTCATCTGAAGAAATAAACTATATAATATACAACAGCGGTTATATGGTGTGTAGCATTGGAGACGAAATGGAGGAACAGAATTGAAAAAAGCCTTAAGGATAAAATGTTTGGCATTGTGTTTGCTGATGTCTTTGTTATTGGCATTGTCGAATACAAGAGAGCTTCGGGTAGAAGGGGAGCAAATAGAGGAAGCTTCCGGAGAAGAGCTGACAGCAGAAGAGAGTAGTTCTGAGACAACGGAAGAGAGCAGCAGCGGAGAATCTTCAGAGGTTTTATCATCTGAGGAAGAGGAGAACTCGCAAAACACTTCTGTTCAGGAGTCAGCTGACAGAACAGAAGCCGATCCGACTACAGAAGAAGAGGAGACGGTTTTGACGGAGACATCGGGATTGGAAGAATCGGAACCGGAACAGAGTCAGAGCAATGATATTTCTTTAAACAGCTCGGAGAAAGCTGGAACAGCAAAAGTGGAGTATCGTACGTATCTTCAGACATTTCGTTGGCAGCCTTATGTACAGAATGGGATGCTTTCTGGGATGACCGGACAGGCAAAACGGATAGAAGCACTGGAGATCCGGATTTCGGACACAGAATTAGAGGGAAATGTGGAATACCGGGTGCACGCGCAGACTTATGGATGGATGCCTTGGGTTTCCGATGGCGCTGTGAGCGGGACTGTAGATCAAGCGAAACGAATAGAAGCGGTCCAGATCCGTCTGACGGGGGAACTGGCAGAAACATATGATATTTATTACCGTCTCCATGTACAGACCTATGGGTGGCTGGGCTGGGCTAAGAATGGTGAAGCGGCCGGAACAGCAGGTTTAACAAAGAGAGCAGAAGCCATAGAAATCTGTCTGGTAGAAAAGGGAGGTGCTGCGCCGGGGAGTACTAACGGAGCATATATAGAGGACTTGAGGGTGACGTACACGAGCCATGCGCAGACCTATGGATGGTTGTCCAGCGTATTCAATGGAGAGACCAGCGGAACTGTGGGAGAAGAAAAGAGGTTAGAAGCGGTTCAGATTAAATTAGAAAATCACAGCCTGATTCCGGGTAATATTGAGTACCGGGTCCATTGCCAAACTTATGGCTGGATGGAATGGGTATCCAATGGAGCGACTGCGGGTACAACAGGGCAGACAAAACGATTGGAGGCTATTCAGATCCGTTTGACCGGTGAAATGGCGGAAAAATATGATATTTACTATCGAGTCCACTGTCAGACTTTTGGGTGGACTGGCTGGGCGTGTAATGGGGCATCAGCAGGAAGCGAAGCGTATGCAAAGAGGATGGAAGCGATTGAGATACAGTTGGTTGAAAAGGGCGGAGAAGCACCGGGGTCTACAAGTGATACTTTTTACAAGCCGCAGTTTTGGGGAATCGACGTCTCTTCCTGGCAGGGGAGCATTAATTGGAATAAGGTAAAGGCAGATGGAGCGGATTTTGCAATGCTCCGGATTACGCAGAAAAATACTACGGAAACAGCCGGCCGGTTGATGAAAGACCGTTATTTTGATGCTAATGCCCGGGGAGCATTGGTCAATGGGATTGAAATAGGCGGTTATGTATATATTTATTCCTCTACACCTGAAGAGGCACGTGAAGATGCGGAATATGCTTTGAGTTTAATTGAAGGATATGATTTTACATATCCGATTGCTTTTGATCTGGAGGAAGAAGAGCATATGACGGCAGCTGCCAAGCTAAATAATATGGCCATGGCTCGGGAATTTTGCAAGGTTTTTCAGGATGCGGGTTATAAGACATGCATTTATGGAAGTCCCAGTAAGCTGAAGGATGCTTTCGATTACAGCAGTATCGCAGCTTCGTATGATATTTGGCTGGCCAGGTACCGCTGGAGTGACGATGTTCTGGATTTCAGTAGCGAATCGATGCGGCAGATGGTATATGATACGGGCTATGAAGGAGGAAATTGGACAAACCTTACCAATGTTCAAATTTGGCAGTTTACCAGCAGCGGCAGAGTTGATGGAATTTCTGGAAATGTAGATTTGGATTTATGTTATAAAGTGTATTGACGATTTATAAGATAGAAAGAATGAGGTGCACAGGTGAAACTGAAGGCAGTTTTATTTGGGATTTTTATATTGTTGGGTGTTTGGTCCATTGGTGGACAGGCTGCCGGAAACGCACCGGATGCACCGGAAAATTTAAAGATCAATCTGTTGGAGGAGCCGTATGGAGTTCCGAAAGAAACGCTTCGGTTTTCGTGGGCTTTTTCAGATCCGGATTATAATGAAAAACAGACTGCGTATAGGATCGTGATCGGCGAGACTGCTGCTGCTATGGCATCGGCAGATTATCTGTATGATACCGGATGGGTGGAAAGCAGCAGCAGTGCAGGTGTCAAAATTGACGCTTTGGCGGAAGTGCTTCAGGATAATGAGCTGTACTACTGGTGCGTTCAGATAAAGGATTCGGAAGGGCTTGAAGGAGCTCTGTCGTCGCCTCAGGCATTTTCAACGTCTGTTTCAAGTAAATGGGCCAGCAAGAAGGCAATCTGGGGAAGCCAGGATGAAGCATTTGTATTTTTACGCCATACATTTCAATTTAATGGAAAAGAAGCAGAGAAGGTAATCGCCAGTGTGACGGCTGTGTCGCCGGAACCTGCGCGCCAATTTGTATATGATTTTTATGTCAACGGATATCTGATCGGTATGGGCCCCAGCAGGCTCAATGATGGTGCGCTGTACTATAATACTTTCGATATTACAGAATATATACAGTCTGGAACTAACGCATTAGGAGCAGTCTGTTATTCGGAAGAAGATCAGGGGTTTTTATGTCAGATCACCTTCTTTTATTCGGATGGGAGCAGCGATATCCTTGTAAATTCAGGACGGGATCAGAATCAGTGGAAGAAATTGGATGCAGATGCCATTTTTGGCAGGGATGGGAGTAATCTGGGAGTCGGCGCTTATTATCATGCCAGCCGTCAGAATATGAATGGAACCAGCTATCCCTATAATTGGTCAGCGGCTTCGTATAATGCCGGAAGTTGGGGGGGAGTCCGGGACGCTGGGCAGATAGATTCCCTTGGGGAGCTTACGCCATATGCTTCAGAAAATATCACTCGATATGAATGTAAGGCTTCAAGCATAAAAAAATTGGATTCCGATTCATATTTGATCGATCTTGGAAAAGAAATTATCGGAAGCCTGAAGCTAAAGGTCAGCATGCCGGCTCAAAGGCAGGTCACGATTTCTTATGGCGAGGAGCTGAATAGTGATGGTACGGTCCGTTACAAGATGGGGACGGGAAATGTTTATCAGGAAACATGGACGTTAAAAGCAGGCAGTCAGGAACTGCAGGATATCAGCATGAAGGCGTTTCGCTATGTCCAGATCGATAATTGCCCGATAAGCTTGACGGTAGATATGGTTTCCGGGATGGAGATCCGGCAGGGATTTTCGGAAGAGGAATCTTCTTTTTCCAGCAGTAATTCCATATTAAATGATATCTATGAGATGACAAAATATACGATCAAGGCAACGAACCAAGATCTTTACGTGGACTCTCAAAGCAGGGAAAGAGCAGCGTATGAAGGAGATGGCCTGATCAATATGTTGTCCAGCTGTACATTTGAGGATGACTATAGTTTGTCCAGGTTTTCTTTAGACTATCTTAGTAATTATCCTACTTGGCCGGCAGAATACCAGCTTTTTTGTATTAATTGGGCTTGGCAGGACTATTTATATACAGGTGATATTTCTTATTTGGAGGAAAATTATAGTGCTCTTTGCGGAAAGCTGTATGATTCTTACTTTAATGCCAGCGTAGGCATGGTTAGAAAACCGAACAAGACGTTGTTGATCGATTGGCCGATCACGGAGCGGGATGATTATGATACGAGCGTATCTTATAATACGGTATTCAATGCTGTTTGCGTAGGGGCTTATGAGGATATGGCATCTATAGCAGAGGCATTGGGAAAAACAGAAGATGCTGTCCGTTATCAAGACAGAGCCAATACGATACGAAATACTATGATTTCTAAACTGTACCAGGATGATACAGGGAGATTTTGTGATGGACTTAATGAGGCGGGAACTCCGGTAAGCCACTGTGCGCAGCATGCCACAGCTTATGCATTGGCTTATGGGATCTATGGAGATCAAAGTATGGCGGATCACATGGCAGATTCCATTGAAGCGGAAGGATTTGTCAATATGAGCGTTTATGGAACATTTTTTTTGCTTCAGGGGCTGTACGAAAGTGATCATGGGGATTTGGCCAGAAAGGTCATGTCAAATCCGAATACCAATGACGGAGTAAGAAGCTGGGCCTATATGATGTATCAGCTGGGAGCTACGATCACAACAGAAGCTTGGAATCCAGCCAGCAAAGCTAATATGACATATTCTCATCCGTGGGGGTCTGCTCCGGCCAGTCAGATGGCGCGTGGAATGTTCGGCATACAGCCTTTGACAGGAGGATTTGGGATATTTCAGATCAAGCTTCAGCCGGGAGGCGTGGCAGCAGCTTCGATCAAGATCCCTACTGTAAAAGGAAGTATAGAAGCCTCCTATGAGATGCTTGGGGATGGACGATTAAAGACACAGGTAAAGATTCCCTCCAATACGGAGGCAGTTGTTTATCTTCCGACCAATAATCCGGAAAAAACCATGGTTTCAGTGAATTCTCAGGAGATGGAAGCCGTTTATGAAAATGGATATTTGATGCTGCAGCTTGGATCGGGGCAGTATGAGATGATCAGCGAGTCTGGAGTATACGAGGATACATCGGAACTTGGGACAAATGCGTCTATTTCGTATAGAGCGTATGTGTCCGGGACTGGATGGCAGGAATGGAAAAATGGCGGCGTAACTGCAGGTACGGAAGGGCAAAACAAAGGGATTGAAGGGCTCCAGCTGGCTTTGGATAGTGTTGATTTAACAGGCGGAATCCAGATTGAGGTACATATGGAAACTTTTGGATGGCTTGGTTATCAGGACGCTCTGCTCCAGAACGGAAGGCCGGGACAAGGAAAGAGTATCCAAGCGGTCAGGCTCCAGCTGACTGGAGAGTTGGCGGAACACTATGATATTTACTATAGGATTTATTCCCAAAGCTATGGCTGGCTTGGCTGGGCTAAAAATGGCGAAGGCGCCGGAACAGTTGGGCTTGGGAAGAGGGCGGAAGCTATTCAGATCCGCTTGGTGGTGAAGGGATCTTCGTTTAATAATAATGGCGGACAAGCCTGTATTTATAAGGACGGAATGGTGACTTATCAAACACATGCCCAGAGCTATGGCTGGTTGGGATGGAGAAAAGATGGAGAGTTAAGCGGTACGACTGGCCAGGCTAAAAGATTGGAAGCAATCCAGATCCGGTTGGAGGACGGTCTTCCTTATTCTGGCGGAATTGAGTATAGAACATATCTTCAAACGTATGGGTGGCAGAAGTGGGTATCCAATGGCGCTGTCAGCGGAACAAGCGGCCAGGCAAAACGAATGGAAGCAATCCAAATCCGTCTGACTGGAGAGATGGCGGAAAAATACGATGTTTATTACAGAGTACATGCGCAAAGTTTTGGTTGGTTGGATTGGGCTAAAAATGGAGAATCTGCAGGTACGGCGGATTACGCAAAGCGGTTGGAAGCCATCGAAATTCGTTTGGTGGCAAAAGGAGGGGCTGCTCCCGGAGCGACAGAGAGGCCTTTTTGCTGCCCGACCGGAGTGTTTTATACTACCCATGTACAAAGCTATGGCTGGCAGGAAGAGGTATCCAATGGCGCTGTGAGCGGAACGACTGGCTTGGCAAAACGTCTTGAATCTATTTCTATTAAGCTCATGAATATGGATTATGCGGGGAATATAGAATATAGGACCCATGTGCAAAGCTATGGATGGCTTGACTGGGTAAGAAATGGAACACAGAGTGGGACGACAGGCCAGGCAAAGCGTCTGGAGGCGATTGAGATCCGATTGACTGGAGAAATAGCAGAGTACTATGATATTTATTATCGGGTTCACGCGCAGACGTATGGTTGGCTTGGATGGGCAAAGAATGGTGAAACAGCTGGGACGGCAGGGCAGTCGAAGTGGCTGGAGGCAATCCAGATCCAGTTGGTGCCGAAGGGAGGCAACGGATTGTCTAGTGAGGAGAACTCATATATTGTGATTGAAGAAACTTCCGAGAGTACGGCTGTGGAAACACAGGAATCTTCAAGAGCTGAGGAAGAAACAGTGGAATCGAGCGAGAATGTCGAAAGTACGGTGCCTTCAGAGGAAGCCACGACTACGGAGGAAACCATAAAAAGCGAGGAAACGGAAGGAACGTTAGAAAGCTCGGAAGTGGAAGAAAGCTCAGAAGTGGAAGAAAGTTCTTCGGCAGTATGGATTCCTGAAGAAAGCGAAGAGACAGAATTACCGGAGGACGAAGCCGAATCAGAAGAAGAAAAAGTTAATTATAAGAATTAATTGAGCTAAGATAAAAAGGTGCAATGCTCTGGAAAAGCGAAAGGATCAGAAATGAAATATTATGTCGATAACATTAAGATCCAAAATTCTACGATGGTTGTCTTGGGATGGGCGGCAAGCGCCTCCCCGGATGTGCCGGTGGATATAGAAGTTTGCGATCAGAAAGGCCGTGTTGTTCCGATCGATAGGACAGATACTGGGCGATATGATGTCAATCAGGATGTGTTTCATGGTGAGAGCAGGTTGAAGTTGGGATTTTGCATCCTGATTGATTATCAGCCGGAAAATACTTATTACATGGTCTTTAAAGCGGATGGAAAGCGTAAGAAAGAAAAATTGGTGCCGGGCGACCGGCAAAAGGATAAGCGTGACAGGATTTTAAGGATACGGGAAATCTTTCGGTCAGATACGATCGGTAGAGGGATTGCCTTTTTAAAACAGTATGGAGTTAAAGCGTTTTTTAAAAAGCTACACAGGAAGATAACAGGGAATAAGATCGATTACAATGGATGGAGAAAGCAGGTAATTCCCACGGAAGAGGAACTGGAGCTGCAAAGAAAGACGAAACTTGTGTGGGAACCTAAGTTTAGTGTGATTGTGCCGCTTTTTCGGACGCCGGAAAAATTCTTAAGAGAGATGATCGAGTCTGTGCAGAAACAGACTTACCAAAATTGGGAATTGTGTATGGCAGATGGAAGTGGAGCGGAGCAGGGAAGGACTCCATTGACAACATTGCTGGAAGAGGCCCAAAAGCAGGATCCCCGCATTAAATTTGTGACATTGGAAAAGAATGCTGGCATTGCGGGAAATACCAATGCAGCGTTAAAGTTGGCGGAAGGGGATTATATTGCTCTTTTGGATCATGACGATATTTTGCCGGAAGAGGCTCTTTTTGAATGTGCCCTATATTTAAATCAAACAAAAGAAAAGGGTGATCCAGCGGAAGTCATTTATTCTGATGAAGATAAATTGACTTACAAAAAAAATAAAGAATTTTATCTGGATCCACATTTTAAACCGGATTTTAACCTGGATTTGCTGCGCAGTATGAATTACATTTCGCATCTATTTGTTGTAAAAAGGGTATTGGCAGAGCAGATAGGAGGATTTCGGGAGGAATTTGACGGCGCGCAGGATTACGACTTTATCTTTCGCTGTACGGAACAGGCAAAGCATATTGGGCATATTCCTAAGGTGTTATATCACTGGCGGGCCAGTGAGCAGTCGACAGCGGAAGATCCGTCAAAAAAATTATATGCCTTTGAAGCAGGAGCGAAAGCGATCAAGGCTCATTGCCAGCGGGTTGGGATCGGTCAGGTGGAAGTGCTACAGAATGAAGTATTGGGAGCGTATAGAGTTAAGTATCCGGTAAAAGGAACCCCTAAAGTTTCGATCATCATTCCCAATAAGGATCATATAGAGGATTTAAAAGTCTGTGTTCATTCTATTATGGAAAAGGCTTCTTATAAAAATGTAGAAGTCGTGATCGTGGAAAATAACAGTACGGAAGAGGAAACGTTCGTTTGCTATCAGGAAATGGAGAAGCTTTATCAAAACTTAAAGGTCATAACCTGGAAGGGGAAAGAAGGCTTTAATTTTTCCGCGATCAATAATTATGCGATATCATATACGACCGGGGAATACCTTTTATTTTTAAATAATGATACTGAGTTTATCAATGCGGATTGCATAGAGGAACTGCTGGGATATTGCCAACGGGAAGATGTGGGGATCGTGGGAGCTAGGCTTTTCTACGACGATGATACGATTCAGCATGCAGGCGTTATCGTTGGATACGGCGGCATCGCCGGACATGCGTTTGTTGGATTCCATAAAGGAGAAAAGACCTATTTCCTCCGGGCTTTCTGCGCTCAGGATCTCAGCGCAGTGACAGCAGCCTGTATGATGACAAAGAGAAAGATATTCGAAAAAGCGGAAGGCTTTTATGAGGGACTGGCAGTGGCCTTTAATGATATAGACTATTGTATGAAAGTGCGAGCCCTGGGGAAGCTGGTTGTATACAATCCATTTGCTCAGTTATATCATTATGAATCAAAGTCCAGGGGGATTGAAGACACTCCCCAAAAGGTGCTGCGATTTGAACGGGAAGTGGAAACGTTCCGGAAACGGTGGCCGGAGATCTTGGAAAAGGGGGATCCATATTACAATCTAAACCTGACTTTACTGAATTCGGACTTTTCCTTGCGCAATTTTGAAAAAGAGCCATGGAAGGAATAGAGGATACAGAAGGTATCAGACTATAGGTGCAGTCTGATCCATTATTTGTTGGTTCATCGGATAAAAGCAAAGCGATCTGAAACTTGATGAAATGGGTGCAATGGTCATTTTAGAGATGAACAAGATTTTATTGGGAGTATGTTTACCGGAGTGATGAGGTTGTTTGAAGCAGTTAAGGAGGGAATCTGACCTTAATTGGATTGGAGTTATTCACTTAAATATATATATTATATAAAGATGATCTAGGTCTCCCTTATATGTCATAATACTTGCATTTTCCCCCATTTTCCGCTATAATCTAAAGCTGTACTGCCGTGAAGGATTCAAATGGAGAGCAGAGGATGTCAGAGGCAAAGGTTACGATCGTGATTCCCAATTACAATGGAAAAGCCTTTATGAAGGACTGCATGGAGGCGCTGGAGGGCCAGAGCTGCCGGGATCTTGAGGTGATCCTGGTGGACAATGGGTCGTCGGACGGAAGCGTGGAGCTTGTGAAAGAACAGTATCCCCAGGTGAAGAGGATCGTCCTGGATCAGAATTATGGCTTCAGCCGGGCAGTCAACGAAGGGATACGGGCCGCGCAGACTCCTTATGTGATCCTGCTCAACAATGATACAAAGGTGCGGCCCGGATATGTGGAGGCTCTGGTGAAGGCCATGGACAGCCATCCAAAAGCTTTTTCCGCCAGTCCCAAGATGATCCAGATGTACCATCCGGAGCTGATCGACGATGCAGGCGATCAGTATACGGTGCTGGGATGGGCCTTCCAGAGGGGCGTAGCCCATTCTGTGGAACGGTATACGAAACCGGCCAGGGTCTTTTCGGCCTGCGCCGGAGCGGCCATCTACCGCAGAGAGGTCTTTGAGAAGATCGGATATTTTGACGAGCTGCATTTTGCCTATCTGGAGGATCTGGATGTGGGATACCGGGCCAGGATCCACGGATGGCAGAATCTCTACGCGCCGGATGCGCAGGTGGAGCATGTGGGCAGCGGGACCAGCGGATCCAAATATAACGCTTTTAAGGTGCGGCTGGCGGCCAGGAATAGTATATACCTGAATTATAAAAATATGCCGCTTTTCCAGATGATCCTGAATTTCCCGGCCCTTGCGGCGGGCGCTTTTGTCAAGAGCCTTTTTTTCAGGAAGATCGGTTTCGGCCGGGAATATAAAGAAGGACTGAAGGAGGGCTGGCGCACCAGGAAGCAGTGCCGGAAAGTGAAATTCTCCTTTGGGAATCTCTGGCATTATATCTGCATAGAAGGCCGCCTCGTGAGCGGTACCTTTGGGTATATATGGGAATTCCTGCAGCGGAAGCTGCGAAAACCCGCCAGTTCATAAAACTTTAAGAAACCTTCATGGTTTTTTCTGTTGCCTTTTGAAATCAGATTTTGTATGATATAAAACGACGAATAGGCGGGATTATCGAGGAAGGCTATAGGTGAAATGGATTGATTAAGGATAATCAAAAGCATCTGAACCGGCTCCATGTGGTGATCGATGCGTTTATTATAATTATATCTTATCTCATAGCATATTGGATGATCTTTGGCTATATGGGCAGGACCTTAGGCCTTCCCAGAGGAGTTTACTTCAGCGCCTTGCTGTATATTGTCCCCGGCGGACTGATCCTGTACTGGGTGTTTCATTTATATGAACCCATGCGGGTAATGGGGAGGCGGCTGGAGCTTTTTAATGTATTCAAGGCCAATGTGGTCGGGGCGCTGATCATCACGCTGGTGCTCTATCTGGCAAAGGACCGGCTGCAGCATTTTTCCCGGCTGATGATCTTTTTATTCGTAGGCTTCAATTTTATGCTGGAAGCGGCCTTCCGGCTGACGCTGCGCAGCATCCTGCGGTCTTTCCGGCGGAAGGGCTATAATCTGAAGCATGTGCTCCTCATCGGCTACAGCCGGGCGGCTCAGGGGTATATCGACAGGGTGGTGGCCAACCCGGACTGGGGGTATCTGATCCGGGGCATCCTGGATGACCACGCGGAGCGGGGGACAGAGTATAAAGGCGTCCGTGTACTGGGGCCCATCGCCAATCTGGATGAGATCCTTCCCATGAACCGTCTGGATGAGATCGCCATCACGCTCAGCATCAATGAATATGACAAGCTGGAACGGATCGTCAACGCCTGCGAAAAGTCCGGCGTGCATACAAAGTTTATTCCCGATTACAATAAAGTCATACCGACGAAGCCGTACACAGAAGACCTGCTGGGTCTTCCTGTCATCAATATCCGCAATGTGCCGCTGACGGATTCTTTCAATGCGGCGGTGAAGAGGACCATGGATATCATAGGAGGGACTTTGGCCCTTGTCCTGTCCTCGCCTGTCATGCTGGGCGTGGCCATTGCGGTCAAGGTGTCCTCTCCCGGACCGGTGATCTTCAGCCAGGAGCGGGTGGGACTCCACAACCGTCCTTTTAAGATGTATAAGTTCCGTTCCATGGAAGTCCAAAAGCCCACGGAAGAGCAGAAGGCCTGGACGACAAAGAACGATCCGCGGGTCACAAAGGTGGGAAAGTTTATCCGAAAGACCAGCCTGGACGAGCTTCCGCAATTCTGGAATATCGTCAAAGGCGACATGAGCCTGGTGGGACCCAGGCCGGAGCGGCCGCATTTTGTGGAAAAGTTCCGGGAGGAGATCCCCAGATATATGGTCAAGCACCAGGTCCGGCCGGGGCTTACGGGATGGGCCCAGGTCAATGGATACCGGGGAGATACTTCTATCACAAAACGGATCGAATATGATCTGTATTATATTGAGAACTGGAGTCTCGGACTGGATTTTAAGATCATCTTTTTAACATTTTTCCGGGGATTTGTCAATAAGAATGCGTATTGAGGCCCGGGATACGGAAAGGAATAGGCCATGAAGTACAAGGATGAAGACTACGAATACGAAAGGCGCCGGCGGGAGCTGGAGCAGAGAAAACGGGTAAGGCCCGATGCCGGGGCGGCGGCCCAGAGACGGACTTCTCAGAGCCGGACTGCCCAGAGCCGCAGCGGCAGCCAGAGAACAGGCAGTACGCGGAGCGCTGCTTCAGGAGCTGCCAGGAAGACGTCTCAGACAGCAGGGCGCAGGCCCATGGGGGTGGATCCTTACGACAGGACGCGGCGGACCGGAACTGCCGGCCGCAGCTATGAGTATGAGGATATGTCCTCCAGGAAACGCCAGCCGGCTTCTGCCGGCCAAAAAGGGAAAAGACCCCTTTCGCCCAAGGCTAAAAAGAAGCGCAGGATCAGACGTGCTTTGTTTGCCGTCGAAGGACTGCTGCTGGTGCTGGTGATAGCGGGAGTATTCGTGATCTCCCTGTGGGACAGGATCCAGCCGCCCACGTTTGCGGAAAAGGATGTCCATATCAACGATCTGTCTGAGCAGACTATGGAGAGTATGTCCGGCTACAGGACCATCGCGGTCTTTGGGCGGGACGAAGTAGGAACCCATAGTGATGTGATCATGATCGTCAACATCAACAATGAGACCAAGGAAGTATCCCTGACCTCCGTGCTGCGGGATACGTACTGGAATGTGCCGGATATTACCAATGGGATCGAGGATAAGTATGCAAAAGCAAACAATGCTTATCACACCGGCGGGGATCTGGGGGCGCTCAATGCGCTGAATAAAAACCTGGATCTTTCCATCACCGAATATGTGACGGTCAACTGGTATGCCGTGGCCCAGGTGGTGGATCTGCTCGGAGGTATGGAGATCGACGTACCGGAGAGTATGATGGATGAGATCAACGGTTATATCACCAATACCCAGGAAAATACCATCAGCGATGCCACTGGTCTGGGAAAGGGAACCACTCAGATAGATGGTCCAGGCCTGCAGACCCTGGACGGCGTCCAGACGGTGGCCTACTGCCGGATCCGCCACAACAACGGCGGCGACGACGGCCGGACCCAGCGGCAGAGGGAAGTGGTGGGCATGATCCTGGAGAAGCTGAAGCAGTGCAGCCCCACAAAGCTGATCGAGATCTGCAATGCGGTATTCCCCGAGGTGAGCACAAACCTGACTCTGGCCGACGTGCTGGCGCTGGTTCCGGATGTGGGAAAATATTCCATCACGTCCATGAGCGCCTTCCCCTATCACCAGGTGGATGCGTATGTGGAAAGCTCAGGTTCTGTGAAGGTGCCGCTGGGGCTGGCTGAGGACGTGACAGAGCTTCATGCAAACCTGTTCGGAGACACGTCCTATACGCCTTCTTCTACCGTCCAGCAGATCAGCAATAAGATCGAAGAGCTGACCGGTTACAGCGCGGAAGACAGGACAGAATAGAGAAAATCCCGGGAGGGCAGCTGTTTGACGGACGGCTGCCCTCTTGCTGATCCCGCGGCTTTCCGGAGGATAAGGGGCGTGCTGTGGAGAGTTATGCCCATGCAGAGAGCTTTTTAGAGAATACATTTTTTTTTCACCGGGATAACACAGTTTTATCACAATTCACTGGTATCCTATCCATAGAAATTAAGAGAAAGGACTTGATCGTATGAACGAATATTACAATGGTAATTTTCAGGATGGAAACGAGCAGGACATGTCTTCTGCATACACATATATCCCCACAGAGCCCATCGGTCCGGATGAGATCAAAAAGCCGGAGAAAAAGCATAAGAAAAAGGGCTCCGGTATATGGAAGAAGGTCGGGATGTTCCTTCTGTGCGGTGTGCTTCTGGGCGGCGCAGGCGCCGGGACCTTCATCGGAGTGATGAAGGTCACCGGGTACGAGGATAAGCTGGAGCAGGCGGCGGACGCGGCAGAAGCTTCGGGGACCACCAGAGTCCAGACTGCCGAGACCACCAGCAGCGGCGGCAGCTCTTCCACCGGGACCTCCACAGTGGCCGATGTGGCAGAGAGCGCAATGCCCTCCATCGTGGCCATCACCAATACCCAGATCTACCAGAGCAATGACTGGAGCTACTTCTTCGGGAACCAGGGCGGCACCCAGGAAGTGACGGGAGCCGGATCCGGCATCATCATCGGACAGAACGATACGGAGCTTCTGATCCTCACCAATTATCATGTGATCGAGGGCGCCAGCGCCCTGACGGCGACCTTTGACGACGGCAGCAGTGCGGATGCCCAGATCAAGGGAACTGCTGAGAACAACGACCTGGCGGTCATCGCGGTGCCGCTGGATTCCCTGAGCAGCGATACCATGAGCGCCATCAAGATCGCGACGCTGGGAGATTCCAATGCGCTCCGGGTCGGCGATGAAGTGATCGCCATCGGAAACGCCCTTGGCTATGGACAGTCCCTGACTTACGGACATGTCAGCGCTTTGAGCCGTGAGGTGACGGTGGATGATAAGACTCTGACCCTGCTCCAGACGGATGCGGCCATCAACCCCGGCAACAGCGGCGGCGCGCTCCTGAACATGAAGGGCGAAGTCATCGGGATCAACTCCGCGAAGTATTCGGATACAGATGTGGAAGGTATGGGATTTGCCATTCCCGTTTCAGAGGCAGAGGATATCATCAACAGTCTGATGAACGCGCAGACCAGGACGGCCGTGGATGAGGAAAATGCTTCCTGGCTGGGGATCACGGGCGTGGATATGAACCAGGTCAATGCCCAGATGTATAATATGCCGGAAGGCGTATATGTCTACAGCATTGCGGAGAATGGACCGGCCGCTTCTTCTGAGCTTCAGGAAAAGGACATCATCACAGCCATCGAGGGGACCAACGTCGCTTCCATGGATGAGCTGAAGACCCAGCTTTCCTATTATGAAGGCGGGACGGAAGTGACATTGACGGTGGAGAGACTGGTCAATGGAGAATACCAGGAGATGGAGATCCCCGTGACACTTGGATATATGAGAGATTACGAGGCCAGCAGCCAGCAGTGACGGCCATATGAAAAAGGGGAGCCCCCGGCGGGGCTCCCCTTTTTCATAAAAAGTTAACTTGTTACAGAGCAGGTTCTCATATATAATAAAAGAGAAGAAAAGAGGGGAAACAGATGTCAGAGGAGATCAAAAACGAAGATTTAGATAAGCAGACAGAGGGGCAGGACGAGTTTGAGAAGGTATGCTTCGTATGCCGGCGTCCTGAGAGCAAAGCCGGAAGGATGATCACCATGCCGGGGAATATCACCATCTGCCAGGACTGTATGCAGAAGGCGTTTGACAGCTTCGACCAGAATGGAGGCCCCTATGGCCTCAGTGTCAATATACCGGGCGGCGGACAGGGAGGCACAGATCTGTCCGGCCTGTCCAATATCCCGGGAGTGGGCGTGATCAATCTGGCGGACCTGGGGATCGGAAACCGGGAGATCCCCAAGAACCAGAGGGTCAAGAAGAAAAAGGAAAAAGAAGAGAAGCCTGTTTTTGACAGGAAGATGGTGCCGCCGCCTCATAAGATCAAGCAGATGCTGGACGAGTATGTGGTGGGGCAGGACAAGGCAAAAAAAGCCATCTCCGTGGCGGTCTATAACCACTATAAGAGGGTCTTTGCGGACAACGCAGACGGAGTGGAGATCGAGAAGTCCAATATGCTGCTCCTTGGTCCCACCGGAAGCGGAAAGACGTATCTGGTCAAGACCCTGGCGAAGCTTTTGGATGTGCCTCTGGCCATTGCCGATGCCACGTCCTTGACAGAGGCCGGATATATCGGCGACGACATCGAGAGCGTGGTGTCCAAGCTCCTGGCGGCTGCGGGAAACGATGTGGAGAAGGCGGAGCGGGGCATCATATATATTGATGAGATCGACAAGATCGCCAAGAAGAAAAATACCAATACCAGGGATGTCAGCGGGGAGTCTGTCCAGCAGGAGCTTCTGAAGATGCTGGAGGGCAGCGTAGTGGAAGTGCCGGTGGGATCCAACAGCAAAAATGCCATGGTGCCCATGGCCACGGTCAATACCGACAATATCCTGTTCATCTGCGGCGGCGCTTTTCCGGATCTGGAGGAGATCGTGAAGGAGCGGCTGACCAAGGAGTCTTCCATAGGATTCCGGGCGGAGCTGAAGGACAGGTTCGATCATGAAGAAAACCTGCTGTGCAGGGCGGAGCTGGAGGATCTGAGGCGGTTTGGGATGATCCCTGAATTTTTGGGGCGTCTTCCTGTCCTGGTGTCTTTGGAGGCGCTGACGAAGGAATTCATGATCCGTATTTTGAAGGAGCCCAAGAATGCCATCCTCAAGCAGTATGAAAAGCTCCTGCAGATGGACGAGGTCCAGCTGGTCTTTGAGGACGGCGCCCTGGAGGCCATCGCGGAGAAGGCCATGGAGAAGCATACGGGAGCCAGGGCCCTGCGGGCCGTTTTGGAGGAGTACATGCAGGACATCATGTATGAGATCCCCAAGGATGACAATATCGGGCGCGTGACCATCACACGAGCGTATATCGAAAAGACGGGAGGCCCTGTCATCGATATGCGGGGTGTCATGAGGCTGGGCGTGCAGGCATAGGATGATGCGACAGAGCATAGGAGCGTTATCCAAATGGCAGAAGAGAGCACAGAGAGGGCAGAATACTGCAGGGAAAGGATCTTATCCAATGAGTACGAGGATTTCCTGGTGCCTCTGGACCGGCTGTCCGGTGAGGAGGAGATCGGAGAGCGGTTCTGCCTTCAGCCGGTGTTTGAAGATTTGGCGGTGGTCCATGTGGACCGTGCCTATCTTCCGCCGGTGCAGTTCTATGAGTCCTCGGTGGTGCCGAAGCTCTATGGGCTCACGGATACTACCAGCATGGAAGCATCCGGGATCCTGCGCGCCAGGGATCAGCCGGTCTTAAGTCTCCGGGGCAGCGGGATCCTGATGGGCTTTGTGGATACGGGGATCGATTGGCGGCACCCGGCTTTTCGCGGCAGCGCGGGAAGAACCAGGATCTTGAGGATCTGGGATCAGACCCTTCAGGGAGGAAGAACACCGGAAGGGTTTTATTATGGTTCCGAATATACGGAAGAAGAGATCAACGAGGCGCTGCTCTCGGAAGAGCCGCTGTCTGTGGTGCCGTCTGTGGATGAGAGCGGCCATGGCACGTTTCTGGCCTCTGTCGCCGCCGGCAGCGAGCTTCCGGAGGAAGAATTTACAGGCGCGGCCCCGTCCGCTTTTCTGGCTGTGGTGAAGCTGAAGCCGGCCAAGCAGTACTTGCGGGATTATTATTTGATCCGGGAGGGAGCGGAGGCTTATCAGGAGACCGACATCATGATGGGGGTCCGCTACCTGCTGGAGCTGAGCCGCCGGCTGGAGCTTCCTCTGGTGCTTCTGGTGGGTCTGGGCACCAGCCTGGGAAATCACAGCGGAAGCAGCTCTCTGGAGCAGATGCTGAACATGGCGGCGAGACGGGCAGGGACCGTGGTGACCGTGGCGGCCGGCAATGAGGCAAACCGGTCCCATCACTATATGGGAAATGTGGCTGCCGAGGGCGGCAGCGAGTACATCGAGATCCGGATCCCGGCCGGAGAGCGGGGCATCACCATGGAGCTGTGGGCTCAGGCTCCGGAGGTGTACAGCGTGCAACTTCTGTCTCCCACGGGAGAGGCCACAGGCAGAGTGATGCCCAGGCTCAGCTATGAACGGAACAGCATATACCAGTTTACCATGGAAAAGACCGTGGTCTATGTGGACTACCAGCTGATCGAGCAGGAATCCGGAAGCATGGTGATCCGGATGCGCATTGCGGATCCTACGCCGGGGATCTGGACTCTGGAGGTCTATAACGAAAAATATACGGACGGGCGGTTCCATATCTGGCTGCCCATAGAGGGGTTTGCCCAGGAAGACACGGCCTTTCTGCGGCCGGACCCCAACACCACCATAACCATGCCGTCGGCGGCGGAGGGCCCCATCACCTTCGGCGCCTATGACCACAGGAGGGAAAGCCTCTATATCCATTCGGGCAGAGGATATACCAGGGATCAGGATGTGAAGCCGGATCTGGTGGCTCCGGGAGTGGATATATATGGAGCGGTGGCGGGAGGACGCTTCGGCAGAAGGAGCGGGACCAGTCTGGCGGCCGCCCATGGAGCCGGCGCGGCGGCTCTCCTGCTGGAATGGGGACTCATACAGGGAAATTACAGGGGGATGAGGACGCGGGACGTGAAGAGCCTGATGATCCGCGGCGCCAAAAGATCCGTAGCGGCGCTCTATCCCAACCGTTCCTATGGGTACGGGGCCCTGGATCTGTTCCAGATTTTTACGACGATCTCACTGTAATGTTAAGATAAGGAGGCCATGCTCATGGGAGATAAGAAATTTGTGCCTGTCATCGAAGGGAACCTGAGGAAGCATATGGTGCTTCTGCCGGATGTGGTGGAGGAAGCCAGCGGGATCCGCATCTTTGGAAAGTTGATAAAATCCCTGGTGTTTACCACGGACATCGCCATCATCCGCAACTGCAACGCCAATGCAGTCATGGCTGTGTATCCCTTCACGCCTCAGCCCATCATCACCCATGCGCTGATCAGCTGCTCGGATCTTCCAGTGTTCTGCGGCGTGGGCGGCGGGACCACCACAGGAAAACGGGTCACGAACCTGGCGGAGGATGCGGAGTTCCAGGGGGCCCACGCGGTGGTGGTCAACGCCCCCACTCCCAATGAGACCCTGGAATATCTGCATAAAAAGGTGGAGATCCCCATCGTCATCACAGTGGTCTCGGAAAAAACGGATATTGGAAAACGGCTGGAGAGCGGCGCCTCCATCCTCAACGTGTCAGGGGCGGAAAATACGCCCCAGATCGTGGAAAAGATCAGGAGAGAGTTTCCTGAGGTGCCGATCATCGCCACCGGAGGCAGTACGGAGGAGAGCATCCGGCGCACCATAGACGCCGGCGCCAATGCCATCACCTATACGCCTCCCACCAACGGCGAGATCTTTAAAGAAATGATGAACAAATACAGGATGGAAAAGTATATTATTTAGAAAAGAGTCCCCGGACGGCCAGGATGGCGGCCCCCAGAAAGAGAAAGAAATCCGCGATATTGAAGATGATATTGCGGATTTTTTTTATCCGGGCGCCGGAGAGCCGCAGATAATCCACCACATATCCTCTGGAAAGCCGGTCGCAGGTGTTGGAGGCGGCGCCGCCCAGGAGAAAAGCGGCGGCCGTCTTTTTGACCGGACTTCCCTTCCGGAACATGGAAAAGAGGCACCAGACGGCCAGGGGCACCGCGATCAGGACGGAGAGCAGGCGCACCAGCCCCGGCTTTTCCTCCATGCGGTTTAGGAGGAAGCCGCGGTTGTGGTGCCGCTCCAGCCGGAGGCCGTGCTCCAGGTCCACGGGGAAATCCGAGGCCTTTCTGGCCTCGATCTGGGTCTTGACAAAAAAGTCTGAAGCGAAAATGAATACAGCCAGAAGAAGATAAGCCATGGCGCCTCCTTTACAGCCGCTCAGCCAGTTCCTTGACGTAGCGGGTGACAGATTCTTTCAGGTCGTCTCTTGCCAGGGCAAAATCCAGGGTGGCCTGGATGAAGCCGAATTTATCGCCCACGTCATAGCGGGTCCCTTCAAAGTCATAGGCATAGACCGTCTGGGTGTACATGAGCCGTTTGATGGCGTCTGTCAGCTGGATCTCGCCTCCGGCGCCTGCTCCCTGTGTCTCCAGGTAGTCAAAGATCTCCGGCTTCAGCACATACCGGCCCAGAACGGCCAGGTTGCTGGGGGCTTCCTCCAGCTTGGGCTTTTCCACCATGTCATAGAGCTTTTTCAGACGGGAAGCTCCGGCGGGCTGGTGGAGGGAGGGGGCCACGATACCGTATTTGTGCACCTGGCAGTCGGGCACCTGCTGGACGCCTACCACCGAGGCTCCGATCCTTTCATAAGCTCCGATCAGCTGCTTCAGGGCAGGTTCTCCGCCTTCATTTACGACGACGTCGTCGCCCAGCAGGACGGCGAAGGGATCCCTGCCGATGAAGGACTTGGCGCAGAGGATGGCGTGTCCCAGTCCCTTGGGCTCCTTCTGGCGGACATAGTAGATATTGGCCATGGAGGCGATGTGGTTGATCATATCTGCCTCCGCCTGCTTGCCGGATTCCAGGAGCCGCGCTTCCAGCTCGTAATTTTTGTCGAAATGGTTTTCCATGCAGTGCTTGTTGGAATTGGTGATGATCAGGATCTCCTCTATGCCGCTCTGGACGGCCTCCTCCACGATGTACTGGATGGTGGGGATGTCCACGATGGGCAGCATCTCCTTGGGAATGGCCTTGGTGGCCGGAAGAAAACGGGTCCCCAGGCCGGCGGCGGGGATCACAGCTTTTTTAACAGGTTTTTTCTGCATATCCTTCTCCTTAAAGATCTTGGTAAGCTTATCATAGCAGTCCCGGAGACAAAAGTAAAGAACATTGCAAAACGGCCGGAACTATGGTATATTACCCTTATGTATGCAGTAAAATACGGATATTCAGGAGGTACCCTATGAAAGGTATTATTCTTGCCGGAGGGAGCGGCACGCGCCTGTACCCTCTGACGAAGGTCACATCCAAGCAGCTGCTTCCGATCTATGATAAACCGATGATCTATTATCCCCTCTCCGTGCTGATGAACGCGGGGATCCGGGAGATCCTGATCATTTCCACACCGGAGGACACGCCCAGGTTCGAGGCCCTTCTGGGAGACGGCCATCAGTTCGGCATCGAGCTGTCTTACGCGGTGCAGCCCAGTCCCGACGG
The DNA here is from genome assembly GCA_904420245.1 of Candidatus Paralachnospira avium. Classification (GTDB taxonomy): domain Bacteria; phylum Bacillota; class Clostridia; order Lachnospirales; family Lachnospiraceae; genus Lientehia; species Lientehia avium. The sequence goes on along the minus strand of CAJFUL010000065.1, from coordinate 18,067 downwards.
ACTGGCCCAGGCCTTTCTCATCGGCGAGGAATTTATCGGCGGCGATTCGGTGGCGATGATCCTGGGAGACAATATTTTCCACGGCCACGGCCTCACAAGACGGCTTCAGGCGGCGGCGGCCAAGGAAAGCGGCGCCACGGTGTTCGGCTATTATGTGGACGATCCGGAGCGGTTCGGCATCGTGGAATTCGACGAGGAGGGCAAAGCCATCTCCCTGGAGGAAAAGCCTGCCCATCCCAAGTCCAATTACTGTGTCACCGGCCTGTATTTCTACGACAACCGGGTGGTGGAGTACGCCAAGTCCCTGAAGCCCTCCGCCCGCGGGGAACTGGAGATCACGGATCTCAATAAGATCTATCTGGAAAAGGGAGAACTGGAGGTGATCCTCCTGGGACAGGGCTTCACCTGGCTGGATACCGGGACCCATGAATCCCTGGTGGATGCCACCAATTTTGTCAAGACCGTTGAGACGCACCAGCACAGGAAGATCGCCTGCCTGGAGGAGATCGCCTATCTGCGGGGATGGATCAGTGAAGAGCAGATGACGGCAGCCTATGAGCTTCAGGCCAAAAACCAGTACGGCGCGTATCTGAAAGACGTGATGGACGGAAAATATATCGATAGAAGATTTGATTAAAGGAAGGAATACAGATGAAGATTTTAGTGACAGGCGGCGCCGGTTTCATCGGCGGCAATTTCGTGCATTACATGGTGAATAAGTATCCGGAGGACATGATCGTCAATCTGGATCTTCTGACTTATGCAGGCAATCTGGAGACCCTAAAGCCGGTGGAGGACAAGCCCAATTATAAGTTTGTCCGGGGCGATATCGCGGACAGGCCTTTCATCATGGATCTGTTTGAAAAGGAAAAATTTGACGTGGTGGTCAACTTCGCGGCGGAGAGCCATGTGGACCGTTCCATCACCGATCCGGGAATCTTCGTGCGGACCAACGTGATGGGCACCCAGACCCTCCTGGATGCTTCCAAGGCTTACGGAGTCAAGAGGTATCATCAGGTTTCCACCGATGAGGTATATGGAGATCTGCCTCTGGACCGGCCGGATCTGTTCTTCACGGAGGAGACGCCGATCCACACCTCCAGTCCGTACTCTGCCAGCAAGGCCAGCGCGGATCTGTTCGTCTTGGCGTATCACAGGACTTTTGGGCTGCCGGTCACCATTTCCCGCTGCTCCAACAACTACGGGCCTTACCATTTCCCGGAGAAGCTGATCCCTCTGATGATCAGCCGGGCTCTGGCGGATGAGAGCCTGCCGGTCTACGGAAAGGGCGAGAACGTTCGGGACTGGCTCCATGTGTCGGACCACTGCGCGGCCATCGACCTGATCATCCGGAAGGGAAAAGTTGGGGAGATCTACAACATCGGCGGCCACAATGAGAGGACCAATCTGGAGGTGGTGAAGACCATCCTGAAGGCCCTTGACAAACCGGAGAGCCTGATCCAGTATGTGACGGACCGTCCCGGCCATGACCGCAGGTATGCCATCGACCCCACCAAGATCGAGACGGAACTGGGCTGGAAGCCCCAGTATACTTTTGATACCGGCATTGCCATGACCATCCAGTGGTATCTGGACAATCAGGACTGGTGGAAGCATATCCTGAGCGGAGAATACAGCAGCTATTTTGAGAAGATGTATGGGAACCGTCTGCACGAGACGGACTGACAGGAGGAAAACATGAGGATTCTGGTAACAGGCGTCAAGGGCCAGCTGGGCCATGACGTGATGAATGAACTGGCAAAGCGTCGGATAGAAGGCGTCGGGGTGGATATTGAAGAGATGGACATCACCGATGCGCAGGCCGTGGACCGGGTGATCAAGGAGGCAAAGGTGGACGCGGTGATCCACTGCGCGGCTTTTACGGCTGTGGACGCGGCGGAGGAAAAGCTGGAATTATGCCGGAAGATCAATGCCGGCGGCACGGAAAACATCGCCAAGGTCTGCCGGGAGCTGGACATCAAGATGATGTACATCAGCACCGATTATGTCTTTGACGGACAGGGAGAGAGACCCTGGGAGCCGGATGATGAGCGCCATCCTTTAAACGCCTACGGCCTTTCCAAATACGAGGGCGAGCTGGCGGTGGAGAAATATCTGGATAAGTATTTCACCGTGAGGATCGCCTGGGTCTTCGGCGTCAACGGAAAGAACTTCATCAAGACCATGCTGCGTCTCGGAGAAGAGAGGGGGGCGGTCAGCGTGGTGGATGATCAGATCGGTTCTCCCACCTATACCTACGACCTGGCAAGGCTTCTGGTGGATATGATCCAGACAGACCGGTACGGTCGTTACCATGCCACCAACGAAGGTCTCTGCAGCTGGTATGAGTTTGCCTGCGAGATCTTTAAGCAGGCAGGCATGGACGTGAAGGTGACTCCTGTGGACAGTGAGACTTACAACAGCATGTATCCCACGGCGGCCAAGAGGCCTAAGAACAGCCGTATGTCCAAGGATAAACTGGATGCAAATGGATTTGAGCGGCTTCCCGCATGGCAGGACGCCCTTTCCCGTTATCTGGAGGCCCTGGGGAAAAAGGCATAAACAGGAGGGCCGGAAGAATAAAGATAATAAAAAGGATCCTGCCATGCAGGATCCTCCGCCTGCGGCGGGCCGCATGAGCGGCAGGATCCTTCTTTACCGCAGCGCGGTCCTGCGGAGTGTTTTGCTCTATGGAAACGAAGGTTCCCACAGAGAGAAAAGGCTGCGGCGCCAGTCCGCAGCCTTTGGTATTTTCAGGAAAAGGAGAGCAGTATGGGCAAATATTTTGGAACAGATGGATTCCGAGGGGAGGCCAATAAGGTGCTGACGGTGGAGCACGCTTATAAGGTGGGCCGGTTTCTGGGATGGTATTACGGAGCGCGCGAAGGGAAAAAATGCAGGGTCGTCATCGGCAAGGACACCAGGAGGAGCAGCTATATGTTTGAGTATTCCCTGGTGGCGGGGCTCACGGCTTCTGGAGCCGATGCGTATCTGCTCCATGTGACGACGACTCCCAGCGTCTCCTATGTGGTGAGGACGGAGGATTTCGACTGCGGCATCATGATCTCTGCCAGCCATAACCCTTTCTACGATAACGGTCTTAAGGTCCTGAACGGAAAGGGCGAGAAGCTGGAGGAAGAGGTGACGGAACAGATCGAAGCCTACATAGACGGGGAAGGAGCTCAGATCCCCTTCGCGCTGAAGGAGGAGATCGGAAAGGCTTCCGACTATTCCCAGGGACGCAACCGCTACATCGGCTATCTGATTTCCCTGGCCACCCGCTCCTACAAGAATATGCGGGTGGGCTTGGACTGTTCCAATGGGAGCGCCTTTTCCATTGCGAAGAATGTATTTGACGCGCTGGGCGCCAAGACTTATGTCATCAACAATGAACCTGACGGGACCAATATCAATAAGAACTGCGGTTCTACCCATATCGAGGTCCTCCAGAAGTTCGTGGTGGAGAACGGCCTGGATGTGGGATTTGCCTACGACGGGGATGCGGACCGGTGCATTGCCGTGGATGAGAACGGACGCGTGGTGGACGGGGACCTGATCCTCTATATCTGCGGCCTCTATATGAAGGAACAGGGGATGCTGGACACCAATACGGTGGTGACCACCGTGATGTCCAATATCGGTCTCTATAAAGCCTTTGATATTGCAGGGATCCGTTATGAGAAGACGGATGTGGGCGACCGTTTCGTCTATGAGAACATGTCTGCCCATGGCCACAGGCTGGGCGGAGAACAGTCGGGCCACATCATATTCAGTAAATATGCTTCCACAGGCGACGGGATCCTCACGTCCATCAAGCTGATGGAAGTGATGCTGGAGAAGAAGGAGCGGCTGGGAAAGCTGACGGCTCCCGTGGAGATCTATCCCCAGCTCCTTAAGAATATCCGGGTGAAGAGCAAGCCGGAAGCCAGGGCCGACGAGGATGTCCAGAAGGCTGTGGAGCAGGCGGAGAAGGCGCTGGGGACGGAAGGCCGCATCCTGGTGAGGGAGAGTGGTACAGAGCCGGTGCTGCGGGTCATGGTGGAGGCCAAGACCCAGGAGCTCTGTGAAAAATACGTTTCGGAAGTGATCGAAGTGATCCGGGCCAAGGGCCATGCCGAGGAATAGAAGGCGGTATCTGTTCCTGGGCCTGTCCCTGATCTGGATGGCAGTGATCTTTTATTTCTCCGGGCAGACAGGAGGCCAGTCGGGGGCCCTCAGCAGCAGCGTCTCCGGTTTCTTAAGACTGCCGGAGCGGCTGGTGCGAAAGGGGGCCCATGCGGCGGAGTACGCAGTCCTGGGAGCCCTTTATATGGGAGTTTCCGATTCCTGTTCGGGGACCGGATGGTGGAAATACGCGGCTCCTTTTCTGGCGGCCGCCGTCTATGCGGCTTCCGATGAGCTCCACCAGATGTTTTCGGCGGGACGGACGCCGGCGTTTGGAGATGTGGCGCTGGACTGCGCAGGAGCTGCCTTTGGGATCCTGGCGGCTGCCGCTCTCCTGGCCTGGAAGCGCAAAAGGAAGGAAAACATTTGAGAAAGGGAGGAAGAGACATGAGACCGTGGGAAGAGAATATCCGGAAAGTGGTGCCCTATGTGCCGGGAGAACAGCCCCGCCGGGAGGGGATCATCAAACTGAACACCAATGAGAACCCCTATGGGCCGGCGCCGGGAGTGCAGGCCATCCTTCGGGGATTTGAGGCGGAAGAGCTGCGGCTGTATCCGGATCCTTCGGCGGGAGCCCTGACGGAAGCGCTGGCGGAGCGGTATGGCCTCTCTCCCGGCCAGGTATTTGTGGGCGTCGGTTCCGATGATGTGCTGGCCATGGCTTTTCTGACTTTTTTCAACTCCGGAAAGCCCATCCTGTTTCCGGACATCACATACTCTTTTTACAGCGTCTGGGCGGATCTGTACCGGATCCCCTATGAGCGTCCGGCGCTGGATGAGGATTTCCGGATCCGGAAGGAAGATTATTTCCGGGAAAACGGAGGGATCATCTTCCCCAATCCCAACGCTCCCACGTCCTTGGCCATGGGACTGGAGGATGTGGAGGACATCATCTCCCGCAATCCTGGCGTGGTGGTGATCGTGGATGAGGCGTATATCGATTTCGGCGGAGAATCCGCGCTGCCTCTGATCGAAAAATATGAAAACCTGCTGGTGGTCCAGACGTTTTCCAAGTCCCGTTCCATGGCGGGGGTCAGGATCGGCTATGCCATGGGGAGCCCGGCCCTCATAAAGGCGTTAAGTGATGTGAAATATTCCTTTAACTCCTACACCATGTCCCGGACGGCCATCCGCCTGGGCGTGGCGGCCGTCCGGGATGAGGCGTATTTTCAGGAAACCACCCATAAGATCAAGGCCACCAGAAAGCAGGCCGCAGAGCGTCTCTCCCATCTGGGGTTTGTGTATCCGGATCCTTCGGCCAACTTTATCTTTGCTTCCCGGCCGGGGACCGATGCCAAGGCGCTTTTTGAAGCTCTGAAAGCGTCGGGGATCTATGTCCGGTATTTTGAGGGGCCCAGAGTGGGAGACTATCTGCGCATCACCATCGGGACCGACGAACAGATGGAGGCCCTTTTCCAATTTTTAGAACGTTATTGACAAAAGCGAAATGCCCTGTTATCATCGAAAGAGAGAACAAGGGCGTTTCTTCTTATGGAGAAGATACGTCTTTTTTACTTTATAGGAAACTTCGTTTCCATAGAGCGAAATACTCCGTGGGACCTGCCTGCGGCGGAGCGGAAGACGATGCAGGCGGAAGAGCCTGCATGGCGGGAGCCTTTTGGAAAGCGGCGTTCTTTGCAGAACAGGCTGCCCGGCGGGACCGCGGGCCGGGAGCTGTCCGGAGCGGGAAGATTCCGGTAATAAATAAAGGAGTTGTGTCATATGAGTGAAAACAGATATACAAAAGAAGATATCATCCGCATGGCCGAGGAGGAGGATGTGGAATTCGTCCGGCTCCAGTTTCCGGATATTTTCGGGGTCCTGAAGAATATGGCCATCACCGTCAGCCAGCTGGAACGGGCTTTCAACGGGGAATGCAGCTTTGACGGCGTTTCGGTGAACCGGTTTGGGGAGCTGGCCAGGACGGATCTGTTCCTGAGGCCGGATCTGGATACTTTTGAGATCTTTCCCTGGCGGCCCCAGCAGGGCAAGGTGGCGCGGCTGATCTGCGATGTTTACAACAGCGACGGGACGCCATATGCCGAGGACACCAGGACGGCCCTGAAGCGGGTCGTGGAAAAGGCCGCGGGGATGGGATATACTTTTAAGGTGGAGCCGGAGTGCGAGTTTTTCCTGTTCCATATCGACGACGGAGGCGCGCCCACCACGGTGACCCATGAGCAAGCGGGGTACTTTGACGTGGGGCCGGTGGACTTTGCGGAAAATGTCCGGAGGGATATTGTCCTGAATCTGGAAGAGATGGGATTTGAGGTGATGTCCTCCCACCATGAGAAGGCGCCGGGCCAGCATGAGGTGGACTTCAAGTACAGCGACGCCCTGACGGCGGCGGATAACCTCCTGACCTTCAAGATGACGGTGAAATCCATCGCCAAGCGTCACGGCCTCCATGCCACCTTCATGCCCAAGCCCAAGTCCGGGGTCGACGGTTCCGGTATGCACATCAATATGTTCCTGCTGGACGAGGAGGGACGGAATGTATTTTACGATGGGGAAGATCCGGATAAGCTGAGCAGGACGGCCCGTCACTTCATGGCGGGGATCCTGAAGCATATCGCCGGCATCACGGCCCTCACCAATCCGCTGGTCAATTCCTATAAGCGGCTGGTCCCCGGGTTTGAGGCGCCGGTGTACGCCACCTGGTCGGCCAGGACCTCCTTCGCTCTCCTGCGGGTGCCTCCTGTCATCGGCGGGAACACCAGGCTGGAGCTGCGTTCTCCGGATCCTACGGCAAATCCTTATCTGGCCTTCGCGGCCTGTCTGGCGGCGGGGCTGGAGGGCATCGAAGAGGAGCTTCCCCTTCCGCCCTGCGTGGATGAGAACGTGTCTGCCTGGACAGAGGAGAAGAGGCGGGATCTGGAGATCGAGAGGCTTCCCAGGACCATGTGCGACGCAGTCAACGCCCTGGAAAAGGATGCGTTCCTGATCGATGTGATCGGGAAGGAGACGGCAAAACAGTATATCGACACGAAACGGCAGGAGTGGAATACTTACCGCAGCCAAGTGACAGAGTGGGAGATCAAGGAATATCTGAACCGGTACTAGTTCCCATGGATGTGACTTGGAGGTGACAGCGTGACCAATATCATAGTGGCTTTTCCCAAGATCGAAGATGCCAGGAATATCCGGAATATCCTGACCAGAAACGGATTTCATGTCACAGCTGTCTGTACTGCCGGGGCGCAGGTCCTGAACCACATCGAGGACCTGGCCGACGGGATCGTGGTGTGCGGCCGCAGGTTCGCGGATATGCAGTATGAGGAGCTCCTTTCCTATCTGCCGGAGCGGTTCCAGATGCTCCTTCTGGCTTCGCAGCAGTTTTGGGGAGGAAATACGGCAGATAACCTGATCTGTGTCAGTATGCCTCTGAAGCTCCATGATCTTCTGGATACCCTTTCCATGATGAGTGAAGCGCAGGAGAGGGCCCGCAGGCAGAGAAGGCAGCAGCCCAGGGAAAGGAGCAGGGAGGACCGGGAGGTCATCCGGGAGGCAAAAGAGGTCTTGATGGAGAGAAATCATATGACAGAAACGGAGGCCCACCGCTATATTCAGAAGTGCAGCATGGACAGCGGGACCAATATGGTGGAAACTGCCCGGATGGTGCTGGAGATCATGAAGCAGTGAGGGGCGGAAAGGCGGTAAGGATTGCGGTTTACAAAGATGCAGGGTCTGGGAAACGACTATGTATATGTAAACTGTTTTGAGGAAGTGGTAGAAGAACCGGAGCAGACGGCCAGAGCTGTCTGCGACAGGCATTTTGGCATCGGAGCAGACGGGCTGATCCTGATACAGCCTTCCAATGGGGCCGACTGCCGGATGGAGATGTACAACGCGGACGGATCCAGAGGCGCCATGTGCGGCAACGGCATCCGCTGCGTCGCCAAATATGTATATGAAGCGGGACTGGTGAAGAGCCCCAGGATCTCCGTGGAGACGGACAGCGGCATCCGAAAGGTCTTCTGCCGGGTCCGGGAAGGAAAGGTCTTTCTGGCCGATGTGGAGATGGGGATCCCCGTGGTGGGGGAGCGGGAGCTTTTGGAAGCCGGAGGCTCCAGCTATTCCTTCACGCCGGTGGAGCTGGGAAATCCCCACGCCGTCCTGTTTTATTCGGAGATCGACGGACTGGACCTGAGAAAAATAGGGCCGCTCATCGGGAAGAACAGCCGTTTTCCCGGAGGCGTCAACGTGGGCTTCGCCAAGGTGGACGGCTGCCGCAGCCTGAAGCTGCGGGTATGGGAGCGGGGCACGGGGGAGACCATGGCCTGCGGGACGGGAGCCTGCGCCGCCTGCGCGGCGGCCATATCCATGGGATTTCTGAAACGGAAGGCTACGGTGCGGCTGCCCGGAGGGGATCTGGAGGTCACCTGGGCCGGACCGGCGTATCCCATGGTGATGACGGGGCCGGCCAGGGAAGTGTACAGAGGGGAAATTACGCTTTAAGGCTTGACATGACGGGAGCCTGATGGATAAGATAGAGGCATCAGAGAAAACGGAGGATAGAAAGATGTTCAAGATCAACGATAATTATTTGAAGCTGCCCGGAAGCTATCTGTTTTCCACCATTGGAAAGAAGGTGGCGGAGTATTCCGCCGCGCATCCGGAGAAGGAGATCATCCGTCTGGGCATCGGCGACGTGACCCAGCCGCTGGCTCCTGTCATCATCGATGCTTTGAAGAAGGCGGTGGAGGAGATGGGAGTCCGCGAGACCTTCCATGGATACGCGCCGGATCTGGGATACGAGTTTTTGAGAAACGCCATCGCGGAGGGAGACTACAGGTCCAGAGGCTGCGACATTTCCGCCGACGAGATCTTTGTCAGCGACGGCGCCAAGAGCGATTCCGCAAATATCCAGGAGATCTTCAGCGCGGACAATAAGATAGCCGTCTGCGACCCGGTATATCCGGTCTATGTGGACAGCAATGTGATGGCAGGCAGGACCGGCACCTATGACATGGCTTCCGGCACCTGGAGCGATGTGATCTATATGCCCTGCACCATGGAAAACGGCTTTTCGCCGGAGCTTCCCAAAGAGAGGCCGGACATCATCTATCTGTGCTACCCCAACAATCCCACAGGCGCCGCCATCACCAGGGAGGCTCTCCAGGAGTGGGTGGATTACGCCAACCGGGAAGGCACCGTCATCATCTACGATGCGGCTTATGAGGCGTATATTTCCGAGGAGGGAGTTCCCCACAGCATTTATGAGTGCGAGGGAGCCAGGACATGCGCCATCGAACTTCACAGCTTTTCCAAAAATGCCGGCTTCACCGGAGTCCGTCTCGGCTACACGGTGATCCCCAAGGACCTGAAGTGCGGCGACGTGTCCCTTCATGCCCTGTGGGCGAGACGCCATGGCACGAAATATAACGGAGCGCCCTATATCGTCCAGCGGGCAGGAGAAGCCGTCTATTCGGAAGAGGGCAGAAGGCAGCTGAAGGACCAGGTGGCGTACTACATGAACAATGCCAGGGTCATCTATGAAGGACTCAAGGAGGCGGGATATACGGTGTTCGGCGGCGTCAACGCGCCTTATATCTGGCTGAAGACGCCGGGGTCCATGACTTCCTGGGAGTTCTTTGACCAGCTTCTGGAGACCGCGGGCGTGGTGGGGACCCCGGGATCCGGTTTTGGACCCAGCGGGGAAGGATATTTCCGGCTGACGGCTTTCGGTACTTATGAAAATACCGTAAAGGCCATCGAAAGGATCAAAGCTCTGTAGGACGCAGGCAGATCAGACGCCTATACCGGAACAGGATGAAAAGGCTGTACTTGGACGCTCCCGGGAAAAGGGAGAGTTCAGTATAGCCTTTTATGTTAGTTTTGGAAAAATAACGGTTTTTATCCGGAAAAATTTTGTGATTTATGTATAAAGTACACAAAAAAGAGGGAAAAGAAAGAAATATTTAAAAATTAGTAGCTGTGAAATTTTTTTTCAAGGGCATAGGAAAAATTCATAAAAATATCAGTAAGATTTGGTGATAAAGCACGAAAGACAAAAGAAAAACAATGGAATATTAAAAAAAATTTCATGGATGAGACATTTTCGCTTCATATACGATTGACAAAGCTGTGCAATTATCCTATAATCAGTATATGAAAATTTGCAAAATTGTTCAATAGGACGAATGGTGGGTGCCGTCCTGGAAATGGAGGAAGGGAATGGGCCCGAGCGATTTAGTCATCGATACCATCAAGGAAAACTATCAGCAGATGTTCGCTGCTGAGAGGAAGGTGGCAGATTATATATTGGAACATCCGGAGCAGACTGTATCGGCCAATGTATCAGAATTGGCCGAGCTTTCTGGTGTCAGCGACGCCACAGTGATCCGTATGTGCAAGCATCTGGGGTATCAGGGCTTCTATCAGATGAAGCTATCCCTGGCCAGAGACCTGGGGCAGCATCAGCTGGTGGGCTACCGGGGCGACCAGAACAATCCGGATACGGCCAAGGCCATCCTGCAGGGGATCGCCAGGAACTTGCTGAATACGGCTTCCAGGCTGGACATGAATGTGGTCTTAAGCTGCGCGAAGCTGATCCGGGAGAGCGAGATGGTCCATATCGCGGCAGTGGGAAACACCGGCCCCGTGGCCATTGACCTGGCATTCCGTCTGGGACGCCTGGGGATCCGTACCAACAGCTCTCTGGTGCCGGAATATTTCCTGAGCCGCATAAGCCTGGGAGGACGGCGGGATGTGGTCATCGGCATTTCCCATTCGGGAAGCTCCAGACAGGTGGTACAGGCCCTGGAGCTGGGACGGGATAAGGGAATGAAGTGCATAGCCGTCACGGACGCGGCCAGGAGTCCCATTTCCCAGGTGGCGGATCATATCCTGTATACACAGGTGGAGGATCCATTGTTCAGTGAGTTCGGAGCTACTTCCCACGTCTATGTGATGGCGGTCCTGGATGCGCTCCTCTATTTTGTAGCCAATGCGGAGCGGGGTTCCAATGTGGACAGCCTGGAGATGCTCCTGGCGGAATACAAGCTGTAAAATATCAGCGGAAAAAGGTGTGGATATGGCATATCAAGATAAATACGAAGCTTATTTGGATCAGATCCCCGGAGACATCAGGCGGTGCAGGGAGACAGGACGCCGTCACGTCTTCGGATATACCAGCAACTATGACGTGGTGCTCAAGTGGGATGTGGATGTATATAATAAGATCCTTGAAGAGTTTTTGAAGGAGGAGCCCAGTGCGGAGGCGGGGGATACCATGGATACCATGGAGGACTTCGCCAGGATCAGCAGTTACTGCCTGATGAAGGGCATTGGGGCCAATTTTGACATCACCAGCGTGGAGGTATGCCAGTATCTCCAGAGCCATTTTGAGTCGGAGCCTGCGCTGGGAGGCACCTGCGCCCAGGGCGCGGCTGCCCTGGCGGCACTGGGCTTTCCCATGGTGGCCCAGCTGACGGATAAGTGCAGGGAGGTCTGCAGCATGATGGATGCCGCAGGCATGCAGGTGGTCAAGGGGGATAAGCTGGTCCCCATCATGGAGGGGGCTTCCGATGAGCCTCCCGTATACCACATGATCCTCCAGTTTTCCAAGGATGACAAGATCCTCATCCATGGAAAAGAGTACGCGGTGCCGCTTTCCAACAGGCTGATCCTGTTTTATGACAAGATCCATAAGACGGTTCCCATCGACCCGTGCTTCTTCGATTACTGGAACCGCCATGCGGAGGATGTTTCTTCCTATCTGGCTTCCGGATTCGACGCCGTGATCGATACGGCGGTGATGGAGGAGCGGCTGGAGCAGATCTGTGGGCATATAGAGATCATGCGGAAGAAGAATCCGGATTTTGTCTTCTATCTGGAAGGCGCTTATTATATGAATCCGGAGGTCAAGGAGCTTCTGTTCAAGAAGCTGGCTCCCTATGCCGATATCGTCGGCACCAACGAAGAGGAACTGGTGGCCCAGAATGAGAGATACGGGATCCATACGGATATTGAAGATCTGGCTTCCGTTATCCAGGGCGCTCAGGCGCTTTTGGACCGCTACGGCGCCGGAGGAGTCGTCCTTCATACCAAGGACTACTCTTTGTACTATGGAAAAGAATGGAAAGGCATTGATATCGAAAAGGGACTGACCATTGGAAATCTGATGTCCGGGACCAGAGCCAGGATCGGGAAATACGGCACCATCGAGGAGTGCAGGGAGAGCCTGGCGCTGTCCTTAAGCCCCACGGGCCTGGCGTTCCATGAGCGGCTGGAGCAGCTTGAGCTGGACAAACAGGCAGTCCTGGTGCCTTCCCGGTATCTGGAGCATCCCAAGTATACCATTGGACTGGGAGATACTTTTGTGTCGGGAGTACATACCTGCTTTGAATGAGAAAAAGGAGGAGGATTGCTATGGCATATTTGATGGGGATTGACCTGGGTACATCCAGCCTGAAGACCATCATCATAGATGAGGCCGGCCATGTAAAGGCTCAGAGCGCCAGGGCGTACCAGTTTGCATCTCCTGCCGGAGGCTATGCGGAGCATGATCCGAAGGAGTGGTGGCAGGCCTGCTGTGAAACTGTGAGAGAGGCGCTTGCCGCCTGCGGCGCTCCGGCGTCGGAGATCAAGGGCGTCAGCTTCTCGGGACAGATGCACGGAGCGGTCCTGCTGGATCAGGATCATCAGGTGATCCGTCCCGCGATCCTCCACTGCGATGCGCGTTCCTCGGTCCAGGTGGAGAAGATCAAAGAGGCCCTGGGCCCGGACAAGGTGCGGGAGCTGGTGATGAATCCCGTCTATACAGGATTTCTGCTGCCGTCCCTGATGTGGGTGAGGGACAATGAACCGGAAAATTACGAAAAGGTCAGATACGTATTTCTTCCCAAGGATTATCTGAAATTCAAGATGACCGGCGAGGTCTCTTCCGATTATTCGGATGCCTCCGCCACACTGGCCTTTGATATCAGGAGAAACTGCTGGTCGGAGGAGATCCTCAGGGCGGTGGACGTGCCCATGGATTTCTTCCCCAAGTGTTATGGAACGGCAGAAGCCGCCGGCACAGTCTGCCGGGAGGCGGCGGAAGCCACCGGCCTGGCCGCCGGCACCATAGTGGCTGCCGGAGGCGGAGACCAGGTGATGCAGAGCATTGGAAACGGGATCACCAAGGCCGGACAGGCATCGGCCAATATCGGGACCAGCGGTCAGGTATCGTTCCAGAGCGATGTGCCGATCTTGAATCCGGCGCTGTCCACCAATACATTCTGCGGTTATCAGAAGGGGCACTGGTTTACCATGGGCGCCATCATGAACGCAGGCTTATCCCTCAAGTGGTTTAACAGCCTTTTTGAAAAGGCTGATTATAACCAGATAAATGAACAAGTTGCAAAAGTGAGACCGGGAAGCGGAGGCGTTGTGTTCCTGCCTTACCTCAACGGAGAACGGACACCTCACGTGAACCCCAACCTCAGCGGTATGTTTCTGGGCGTCAACCTGAATACCGGCCGTCCGGAGATGACGAGAGCAGTCATGGAAGGCGTAGCCTACGCGCTGAACCAGTGCATAGAGGTCTGCGGCGATCTGGGGCTTAAGGCAGATACCATGGTTGCTTCCGGAGGCGGCGCGCGCAGCGGACCCTGGCTCCAGATCCAGGCGGACATCTACGGGATCCCCCTGAAGGTCGCCGATACGGAGGAGCAGGCGGGACTGGGCGCTGCCATTGCGGCAGGAACAGGCGCAGGAGTTTACCGCAGCATTGAGGAAGGCTGCCAGGCCGCCATCCGGTACAAGGATCTGACAGTAGTGCCTGATGAGGAGAATCACAAGATCTATCAGGAGTACTATCAGCTGTACAAGGATACTTATAAGGCCAGCGGGGAGGTTTTGCAGCGGGTAACATTAATGGGGCGCAGGCAGTGATGCCGGCCTAAAAGAAAGCATAGAGGTGAGAAAAGTTGGGAGAGAACATGAAAAACAAAGACGAGTACATCTTTGAATGTGAAGGCATCTACAAAGCATTCGGCGGTACTCAGGCGCTTGCGGATGTCCAGCTTCATGTCAAGAAGGGTGAGGTCCTTGCACTGCTGGGCGAAAACGGCGCCGGCAAGTCTACCTTGATGAAAGCCGTCATCGGCCTCCATCAGCCCGACGCGGGAACTATGACCTTTGAGGGCAAGCCCTATAAGGTTAAGGGCCCGGTAGACGCCATGAAGGCCGGGATCTCCATGATCCATCAGGAGCTGAACCCGGAGCCTCATCTGACCATCGCGGAGAGTATTTTCTTGAAGAGAGAAAGTACGGCGGGCGGTATTTTCCTGAACAAGAAGGCCCAGAACAAGAAGGCGCAGGAGATCCTGGATCAGTTTGATTTCCCTTATCCGGCCACTACGGTGATGGGAAAGCTTTCTCTGGCCCAGATGCAGATGGTGGAGATCATCAAGGCAGTTTCCTGTAACGCCAAGATGATCATCATGGATGAGCCTACTTCCTCTCTGGACAGTGAGGAGACGGAGCATCTGTTCAGCGTGATCCGGGATCTGAAGAAACAGGGCGTGGCCATTATCTATATTTCCCACCGTATGGATGAGATCTTTGAGATCTGCGACAGCGTGGCGGTATTCCGGGACGGTACATATGTGGGAGCCCGTTCCATGGACGGCGTCACCAGAGACGAGCTGATCTCCATGATGGTAGGCCGCCAGGTGAAGAACGTATTCCCCAAGGTGGACTGCGAGATCGGCGATGTGGTCTTCAAGGTGGAAGGTCTTTCCGGCCAGGGCTTTGACGACATCAGCTTTGAGGTCCATGCGGGCGAGATCCTGGGCCTTACAGGTCTGGTGGGATCCGGCCGGAGCGAGACCATGAGAGCTATTTTCGGTCTGGATAAACTGGACAAGGGCAAGATGTGGCTCAACGGAGAAGAGATCAAAGTCAAGAATCCCAAGGACGCCATCAAGAAGGGCATCTGTATGGTCAATGAGGACAGGAAGAACTACGGCCTCTGTCTCTTCCGTTCCATCAGAGAAAATATTTCCCTTCCGAACCTTCCGGCAAAACAAAAGGGACTGTTTATAAATCAGAGAAGAGAGAAAAAGGAGTGCAAGGAGGTCGCGGATCTTCTGACGGTCAAGGCCGGCAGCATCGAGCATAACGCGTTCTCTCTTTCCGGCGGCAACCAGCAGAAGGTCGTTATCGCCAAGTGGGTCATGGCAAATCCCAAGGTCCTGATCCTGGACGAGCCCACCCGAGGCGTGGACGTAGGCGCGAAATCCGAGATCCATACGCTGATGTGCCAGTTTGCGGCCCAGGGCATGGCGATCATCATGATCTCATCGGAACTGCCTGAGGTAATGGGTATGAGCGACCGGCTCCTGATCTATCACGAAGGGAAGCTCAACGGCGAGGTGAGCCGCGCGGAGATCACCAGCGGCGCCGCAACTCAGGAAGTGATTCTGGCAAAAGAATTTGGTGGAAAGTAGGAGGAGATAGAAAATGGCTACAAAAAAAGAAGGAAAGATCTTAGGCTTAGAGAGGGAAACATGGCGAAGCTTTATGGGTAAGTACGGCGTCAGCTTGATCATGGTCATCATGATCATTGCCATCGCCATTGCCAGACCTGTATTCCTGAGCGCCAGCAACCTGGTCAACGTCATTACTCAGATTTCCATAAACGGTATGCTGGCCTTCGGTATGTGTCTGTGTATCACCATCGGCGGCATCGACCTGACGGTAGGCGCCCAGCTGGCTTTGGTAGGCGTTATCATGGGCCAGACCATCACCAACGGCGGAATGCCCATGTTTGCAGGCATCCTGATCGGCGTGGCGGTCGCGACTCTGTTTGGTTTCATCAACGGCTTCTTCATCGCGAAGTTCAATATGTTCCCCTTCGTAGTTACGCTGTCCATGCAGCTGGTCATCCGCGGCGCTGCCCAGGTTATTTCCGGCGGCAAGGCCATCACCTTTGGCCAGAATGTAAAGAATATCTACTATGGCAAGGTCCTGGGGATCCCGATCCCGGTCATCATGCTCTTAGTGGTCTTTATCCTGATGTACATCATGTTCCACTGGACTAAGCTGGGCCGTTATATCCTGGCTGTCGGCGGCAATGCCAACGCGGCTGTGGCCTCCGGTGTCAGCGAAGTGAAGATCCGTATCATCTGCCATACCATTTCCGGTTTCCTGGCTGGTGTAGGCGCGGTCATCATGGCGGCCAAGACTGGTTCCGGACAGTCCAACCTGGGTGTTGGCTATGAGACAGACGCCGTTGCGGCAGCTGTCATCGGCGGTACGTCCTTCGCAGGCGGTATTGCCACCATGCCCGGCGTACTGATCGGTATCTTCATCGTAGGCTTTATCTACAACGGTATCAATATGATCGGTATCGACGCCAACTGGCAGTCCATCATCCGAGGCCTGGTCATTATCGGCACCGTTATGCTGGATATGGCCATCAACGGCAGGAACCGTAAATAATCCTGTAAGATCTGCTGCCCCGGCGCTCAGGCGCCGGGGTTTTTTCTATTCTATAGGCAATGGGCGGTGATCGCCAGATCCGTTCCGGCTTTGGGCTGTCTGTGAGACAGAAACAGAGGGCGTGAAATAAAATTTTTTCTGGGAAATGGGAAAAAGGAAGAATTAGTAGAATTCCTTAGAAATTTGACGAAACTTTTGGCAATTGTGCTGGATTGAATAAAATATGTGACTAATATCAAAAATTTCGACAGAAATCCTGTTGGTAAAATTCTATAAAACGTCATTGACTTATTATAGTAAATGTGTTAATATATACAAGAGCTTGATAGACAAGCGAAAGAAAAAAGGAGGAATTAGAAATGAAAAAAGTGTTGGCAGTA
Organism: Candidatus Paralachnospira avium; assembly: GCA_904420245.1. Lineage (GTDB taxonomy): Bacteria > Bacillota > Clostridia > Lachnospirales > Lachnospiraceae > Lientehia > Lientehia avium. The sequence continues at coordinate 1,091 of CAJFUL010000065.1, read as the reverse complement.
CTTTTGGCTTCTCTGATGGTGCTCAGTCTGGCAGCCTGCGGTTCCAGCGGTAGTAGTGACGAGACCACCGCAGCACCTGAGACAACAGCAGGTACTCAGGCTGAAGGCGAATCCGAATCCGAGGCTACCGGCGGATACGCAGATGTGAACGGCGACGGCAAGATCACGGTTGGATATATTTCCAAGAACCTGACTGACCCCTTCCATGGCCCCATCAACGCATACGCTGAGGAGCGTTTTGAAGCTCTGAAGAGCGAAGGCGTGATCGATGACTGGACCGGCGTTCTGGATGGCCAGACCCTTCCCGATGTTCAGATCAACTGCGCAAATGACTGCATTACCATGGGCTGTGACTATGTATTTATCCTGCCTTGTGAGTCTGCTGGATCCGATCCCGCAGTTACCCAGATGGCAGACGCTGGTATCCATGTAATCGTTGTAAACTCCAAGACCACCAGCACCGACGATCGGGCTATACTGTACAGCGGTTCTAACGATGTACAGGCTGGCGAGATGATGGCTAACTGGGTTCTGGAGCAGTGCCCCGATGGCGGCAAGTACATCCACTGCAACGGTATCCTGGGCAACTCCGCTCAGATCGACCGTACTCAGGGTATCGAGAATATCATGAGCCAGCATCCGGAATTTGAGATGGTAGCCAATGAGGATACTCAGTGGCAGGGAACTCTGGCGGCAACCGCTACAGAGAACGCCATCGCTCAGTATGGTGATGAGCTGGTAGCTGTTATCTGCGACAATGACGATATGTCTTCCGCAGCACAGAGCGCAGCCATCGCTGCTGGACGCCCCGACATCATCTGTGTTGGTGTTGACGGCAACCAGACTCCTCTGGAAATGATCAAGGCCGGCGAGCTTGGCGCTACCGTATATCAGGATGGCGTTGGACAGCTGACAGAAGCGATCGATGCTATGGTTGAGACCATCGAGAGCAACGCAGCTCCCGCTGAGAAAGAAATCATGGTAGATTTCGTTCTGGTAACCAGTGAGAACGTAGATGAGTATCTGAAATAATCAAGCGGATATTCAGAAAAACTGAATTGCTGAAGGCTAAATGAATCGTAAAGGCCGGT
>CAJFUL010000064.1 GCA_904420245.1 Candidatus Paralachnospira avium | reverse complement strand
AGATGGTGGGAGTCGAACCCACGCGCCCTTGCGGACCTATCGCATTTCGAGTGCGACCTCTTACGACCACTTGAGTACATCTCCAATCACACGAAACTATTTTACCTGTATGAGGCGGGAATGTCAACCACCAAACGCAAGTGACCGCTCATTCCGTCGGGATTTCCCGCTTCCGTCTGGAAAGCCGGGCGGCTGTCCGGCGCCGGATCGAGCCATTAATGGAAACTGTCAAAATCCGGCCCATCCCACCGGCTGTCCGGCAGAGGAAACGCCTGAACACAGCCTCCGTGCAAAACCCGGACCGGAACAGGTCCATCCGCCGCCATATCCAAAAACAGAAGCGGAACCCGGCTGAAACAGGAGCCGAGAGCTCCCCGCGGCAGCGGGCCGCGGTCAGATGCCTGCCGCGGCCGGGCTTTCCCGAAGGCCGGCTCCGCTCCGCAGGCCGGGAAGTCTGCCCCCCGCTGGGAGCGGTACAGTCTCCTATCTTCCGAAATAGGCGTCTATGCCGTCGGCGATGCCGGATACGATCTGTGCCTGACAGCCGGCGTCCGCCATCCGCAGATCCTCGTCGGGATTGCTCATATACCCCATCTCCACGATGGTGACCGGCACCTGACACCAGTTGATGCCGCTCATGGTGTCCGTCTCCCAGACTCCGTTGCTCCCAAAACCTGTGGCGGCAGTCATGGAATCCAGCACGCACTCCGAAAGCCTCCTGCTTTCGCCGTAGATCTGGCTGCAGTAGGGATTGGAGGCCGTGGGACAGATGGTCATGGAGCCTGTCTTGGAGGTATTATCGGAACCGTTGGCATGGATCCGCACAAAAGCATCCGCGCCGGCTTCATTGGCGATGGCGGCCCGCTCCGCGTTGCTGATGTCCACCTCCTGGGTCTCCCGCACCATCAGCACCTGATATCCCCTGGCCAGAAGCTCATCCCGCAGCTTGAGGGAAACGGTCAGATTCAGCTCCGACTCGTCCAGGCCGGAGGCCTCTCCCGCCGTCCCGTAGGAAACCTTCTTCTTGGTCTCCGAAGCGCCGGGGCCCACCGGTTCCTGCTCATTGTTGCCCACCGCCTGGTGGCCAGGATCTATGCACACCAGAGGGCCGCTTCCGCTGTAGTAGATGCCCGTGCCCGCCTGTCCCGAAGGCGCGACGGCCTGCACCGGCTCCTCCGTGGTCAGATAGGCAGACGCGATATAACAGATCGTATCCCCGTATTCGACACGGCTCCATTCCTCCTGGTAACCGGTACGGAGGACAGACTGGCCTCTCCCCAGTACCGCCACCGGCTCATGATCCGTTCCGGGGCCTGTGCGGACATTGACATTCTCCGTGGCATAGACGGTCTCCGACACGTCCGTAAAGACGGGCGCCGGCTCCGTCTCCGGTACCGTTTCCTCCGGCTCTGTTTCCTGCCGGGAAGTCTCAGGGGCCTCCGTCTGAGAGGCCTCTGTCTGCGGCCTCGTCTCAGTCTGTCCCTCTGTCCCGGTCTCCGGAGCCCTTCCGCATCCGGAAAACCCCAGACATACTGCCAAAAGGAGCGCTGCCGCCCTCCCTGTCATCTGCTTTTTCATGTTCTGATCCTCCTGTCCCCGGACCAGCGGTCCGGGCTCTTATGGCTTCCATTCTACCGCATTCCGGCCTTTTTTTCCAGCCTGCTTTCCCAAAATCCATGGGACTGCCGCGCTTACGCCCGCCGGGGCTTCCGGACGATGGTGCCGCCTCCCGCCACATACTCTCCGTCGTAGAGCACCAGGGCCTGTCCCGGCGTCACCGCCCGCACCGGCTCCAAAAACCTGCACTCCAGAAGATCCGGACCAGTCATGCGCACCCGGCAGGGAGATCCCTTATGTCCGTACCGGACCTTTCCCGAAAACACTTTATCCTCGGGAAATTCAGCCAGAGCCATATACTGGATCCCGGTACAGTAAACGGTATCTGTAAAAACGTCTTCCGCTTCCCCGATGACCACCTGGCCCGTATCGGGACGGATCTCCGTCACGAAGACGGGGCGGCCCATGGAAAGGCCCAGACCTTTCCTCTGGCCTATGGTATAGTGGATGATGCCCTTATGGCGGCCCAGGAAATTCCCCTCCCGGTCCACAAAATCCCCTTCTCCGGACGGAAGCCCTCTGTATCTGGTGATGAACCCGGCATAATCCTGGTCCGGGATAAAGCAGATCTCCTGACTGTCCGGTTTTCCCGCCACAGGAAGGCCTCTGGACCTGGCGGTCTCCCGGATCTCCTCCTTCGTATACGCGCCCACAGGCATCAAGGTCCTGGAAAGCTGCTCCTGGGTCAGCCTGTAGAGCGCGTAAGTCTGATCCTTGGCCGCCGTCACGGAACTGCGGACTGCCAGCCTGCCGCTCGGAAGCGTGTCGATCCTGGCGTAATGGCCGGTGGCGATATGGTCTGCCCCCATCTCCCGGGCCCAGGAGAGAAGCGCCTCCCACTTCACATGGCGGTTGCACGCGATACAGGGATTGGGCGTTTCCCCTCTTAAATAAGAATCCGCAAAATAATCCACCACCTTCTCCCGGAAGACTTCCCGAAAATCGATGCGGTAATGGGGGATCCCCAGATACGCCGCCACCTTCTCCGCATCCGAAACGGCAGAAAGGCCCAGGCAGCCGTCTCCGGCCGTCCGGGCTTCCTGCCACAGCTCCATGGTGGCTCCGATCACTTCATACCCCTGCTCCAGGAGCAGGCAGGCAGCCACCGAGGAATCCACCCCGCCTGACATGCCCACCACGATTTTTTTCCTGCTCATCAATACTCTTCTTCCTCTTCGTGCTCACTGATGTCGCTCTTGGGCTTCTCCAGGCCCTCGATCTTAATATCATGCTTCTCCGCATAATCCCAGAGAGCCGCATGGATCGCCTCTTCCGCCAGAAGGGAACAGTGGACCTTCACGGGCGGAAGGCCGTCCAGAGCCTCCATCACAGCCTTGTTGGTGACTTTCATGGCTTCCTGGATCGTCTTTCCCTTCACCATCTCGGTGGCCATACTGCTGGTGGCCACGGCGGCGCCGCAGCCGAAGGTCTTGAACTTCACATCCCGGATCACCTGGTTTTCATCCACATCCAGGTAGATCCTCATAATATCCCCGCACTTGGCGTTTCCTACCGTGCCGACGCCGCTGGCGTTCTCGATCTCACCCACATTTCTGGGATTCTGAAAATGGTCCATTACTTTTTCACTATACATGATCTTCCTCCGTATTCCAATATGCACTGCCCGGAAGCCCGGGCCTTTTCTATATACAAGATTCCTGACCGCCGGTTCACGCCTTTAACTCGCTTCCTCCATGGACAAAGTCCTCGTACAGAGGAGACATGGAGCGGAGCTTTCCTACGATCTCCTTCAACTGGTCCACCACATAGTCGATCTGCTCCTTTGTGGTATCCTCTCCCAAAGTCAGCCGCAGAGAGCCGTGGGCGATCTCGTGGGGCAGGCCGATGGCCAGCAGCACATGAGAAGGATCCAGAGAGCCCGACGTGCAGGCCGAACCGCTGGAAGCGCAGATCCCCGCCATATCCAGCATGATCAGCATGGATTCTCCTTCGATGAACTGGAAGCTGAAGTTGGCATTGTTGGGAAGCCTCCTGGTCCTGTGTCCATTGAGCCTGGAGTAGGGGATTTCTGTCAGGACCCGGTTGATCAGATGATCCCTGAGACTGCTCTCCCGCTCTGCCCGCTGCTCCATGGTCTCCGCGCAGATCCTGGCGGCCGCTCCCAGGCCGATGATCCCCGGCACATTCTCCGTACCGGCCCTGCGCTTGCGCTCCTGGGCTCCTCCATGGATAAAGGAACGGATCTTGACTCCCTTCCGGATATAGAGGAAGCCGATGCCCTTGGGCCCCGACAGCTTATGGCCGCTGGCCGAGAGCATATCGATGCCCATCTTATCCACATCGATGGGCACATGGCCGAAGGCCTGCACCGCATCCGTATGGAAGAGGATCCCTTTTTCCTTAGCCAGCTTTCCGATCTCCTCAATGGGCTCCATGGTCCCGATCTCGTTGTTGGCAAACATGACGGAGATCAGGATGGTATCGGGACGGATCTCCCGCTTCAGCTGCTCCAGATCTACGACACCGTTTTCATCCACGTCCAGATAAGTGACTTCAAATCCTCTTTTTTCCAGATATTCGCAGGTGTGGAGGATGGCATGGTGCTCGATCTTGGTGGTGATGATATGCTTTCCCTTCTGGCCGTAAGCCTCAGCCGCAGCCTTCAGGGCCCAGTTATCGGCCTCCGTGCCTCCGGCCGTGAAATAGATCTCCTCCGGCCGCGCTCCCAGGATCCCCGCCAGGGTCTCCCGCACCTTTGTGATGTCCTGCTTATTGGCCGCAGCAAAGCTGTAGACCGAAGAGGGATTCCCGTATTTCTCCGTGAAATAGGGGAGCATCTCCTCCAGTACCTTGGGATTTACTTTTGTCGTCGCCGCATTATCCAAATAGATCAACTGTTCCATAGCTCGTATCCTTCTTTCCTTATCTTATATTATTCCCGGTAAAAGCCTGCGGTTCTTCTCCCGCCTCCAGGCTCTTACTCTGGCAGGCCAGCTCCTCCAGGGTAATGCCGTCCAGAGTAGCCTCCATGCACTCCCCGAGCCGCTTCCAGACGTATTTGGTGACACAGGAGGACGACGCTCTGCACGAAGTATTCTCTGAAAATCCGCTGCAGTCCACCGGAGACAGATCTCCCTCCAGGGCCCGCAGGACGTCTCCCACGGAAATCTCCCTGCCTTCCCTGGCCAGCCGGTAGCCTCCCTGGCTTCCCCGGACGGATCTCACGAAGCCGGCCCTCTTTAACATGCCCAAAAGCTGCTCCAAGTATTTCTCTGACAGATCCTGGCGCTTCGCGATGGCCTGGATGGACACCGGTCCCTCCTCTTCATGGACAGCCAGATCCACCATGGCCCTGAGCCCGTATCTGCCCTTTGTTGAAAGCTTCACCTTCCGCCTCCAATTCCCAGTAATTTACTATGATTTACACGATCACTATACCATCTGCCGGTATATTTGTCAACGGCATTTTTGAAATATTGCAAAAAACACCGGAATATACTGTACCAATGCCATCTGAGGTAAGGCCATGAAAAACAAGAACCAAAAGCACCCTCTGATCGTCGGGACTCTTCTCCTGACGGCCGCGGGGCTCCTCACCAGAGCCGCCGGCTTTTTCTACCGAATCTTCCTGTCCCACAAGATCACCACCGCGGCCCTGGGCCTCTACCAGATGGTCTATCCCTTTTACAGCATCTGCTTCTCCCTCTGCTGCGGCGCCATGCAGACTTCCATTTCCCGGTTTGTGGCCGCCGAATACAGAAAAAAAGACGGCGGGGAGAGCCGCCGTTTCCTGGCGGCCGGTCTTTTCTTCTCCCTGTCCGTCTCCTCCCTGGCCGCTTTCCTCCTCTTCCAGACAGCGCCTTTCCTGGCCGGTTCTATCCTGAAAGTTCCCCAGGCGGCCGCTCTGATCCAGGTCATCTCCTTTTCCGTTCCCATAAGCGCTACCCACTCCTGCATCTGTGGATATTACTACGGCTGCGGAAAGGCGGAGCTCCCGGCCTGCGCCCAGCTGGCGGAACAGTTTGTCCGGATCACGGCCGTCATCGTCTCCATTCGCATGGCAGAAGCCGCCGGGCGTCCCCTGACGGCCCTCTACGCCGTCATCGGCCATGTGGCCGGAGAGATGGGAGCCCTGTTCTTAAGCCTGTGCGTCTTTTTGAAAGACAGCGCCCGGAAGAAAAAACGGCCAAAAAAACAGGGGGCCCCCGCCTGGGGAACCCTCTTAAAATGTCTTCTGTACATGGCCCTTCCTCTGGCCGCCAACCGGCTGATCTTAAGCCTTTTGCAGAGCGCCGAATCCATCCTGATCCCCGGCTCCCTGCGCGCCTTCGGCCTCTCCTCCCAGGACGCCCTGAGCCTGTACGGGATCCTGACCGGAATGGCCCTTCCCTTTATCTTCTTCCCCACCGCCGTCACCGGCTCCCTTTCGGTCATGCTGCTGCCCCATATCGCCGCGGCCCAGTCCGAATCCTCCTATGACAACATCAGCCGTTCCTCCCGGCTGTCCATCCGCTTCAGCCTCTATATTGGCATCCTGGCCGCCGGCCTCTTCCTCCGGTTCGGAAACGCCATAGGCCCGGCAGTCTTCCACAATGAGACGGCCGGAGACTTCCTGTCCATCCTGGCCTGGCTCTGCCCCTTCCTCTATGCGGCAGGCACCTTAAGCAGCATCATAAACGGCCTGGGATATGTCCGGACCACCTTTCTCCATACGGCCCTGGGCCTGGGGATCCGCCTGGCCTTCATCGTCCTCCTGGTCCCGGAAATGGGGATGCAGGCCTATCTCTACGGCCTTCTGGCCAGCGAGCTTACCATCACGTTCTGCCACCTGCTGTTCCTGAGGAAAAAAATATCCTTGAGCCTCTCTCCCGCCTATGAGCTGCTCCGGCCCATCCTGGCGGCCCTCACCGCCGCCGGCATCTCCCTCCTGGTCCCTGCGTGTGAAGGACTTCCCGCCCTGGCAGGCCTGGCCGTCTCCGGCTGCATCTACGCCGGTTCTTTCCTGGCCTTTCTCTGGCTCACCAGGAAAACAGGAGCTTAGAGCGAAAGCTCCTGCTTGGCCCTGGCTCTCCTGTCCGCGATGGACTGGATCAACGGCACCAGGAACATCGCCACCAGGCCGCCGGCGAAACCGTTGTTATAGAGGTTCATGCCGCTGTAGATGACGCCCACGTTCAGCACCACCGAAGAATGGAGGAATCCGGCGATGATCCCCCAGATGACGCCGTACCTTCCGGCGATGGGCGCCAGCGTGGTGGAGAGCAGCAGCGCCAGGATGGCAGAAGGATCCTGGATATTCCAGGTCTTGGTGAGGCTTGCCAGCCATACGCCCGCCATGACCGGAGCGATATTGCGCAGATGCTTTCCCGTGGCGCTGAAGCCCAGGATCGTAAAGATGGCGCCTATGCTGGGACCGTTCAGCTCTCCTCCCACAGCCAGGACAAAGCCCGTCGCGAAGATCCCGTTGAGGCCGATATTGAGCATAACGGCTCTGCCTCCTTCGGAGGCCAGATAATCGGCTCCCCTGCCGTCGGACTTCCAGATATTCCGGTAATGCTCCCAGGTCTCCTTTGGAGACGGGAACAGGGAAAGGACCACCAGGGCAGCCAGGAAGATCCCCAGGATCACAGCCATCTGCCAAGTATACTCCTCCGACCACAGAAGCCTGGAAGGGATCTCCATGCCGAAGGACTTGCAGAGGGACATCACCACCGTGGCGATGATCCCCGCCGCGAATCCCACATTATAGAGGGAGAAGCCCTTGTGGGCGCTGTGGACGTGACTGCTCAAAGGCGGCAGCACAAAACCAATAGCGATCCCCGTCACCACCGCCAGACCCAGGCTGACAGGCGCGGGAAGATGCCCCATCTGCATGAGCTCCGTGATGATGGGAGACAGGCTGGTGCCGTAAAATCCCACATAGATATACTTGGACACAGGCATCTTGTGATACTTGGCATAGAAAAACACGCCAAGGAGGATGCTCCAGATATTGATCAGATTCTTTCCAAACAGGGAAAAGCCGAACATCAGACAGGCCGACGTGATGGTGTGTCCGTCCACATCCATCCCCAGCCCGCAGACAATGGCAAGACAGATCAGGGTAACGGCTCCGGCGTTCAAAAACGCGGCTCCGGCCCCGCCCACCACAAAATAATCGGTGATCAGGAAATCCGGTTCTCTCAAGATGGCGAAAAGGCCGGATCCCAACGTGGAGAGAGGCTGCAGAAACAGCCCGGCGATCATGAAATAAGCCGGCACCAGAGCCAGCAGGAGAAACTTTTTCTTTCTTGTGAGGGGTATTCTCTCTTTCATGGCTCCCCTCCCACTGCCCTCGCACAGGGCGACGGCTGACAGGCGTAAAAGACCGCTCGCATTTCACATAACAGCATTGGACAATCCTCCATATGACAGATTTTTCCTTGACGGTATTCCTCTGCGCCGCTTTGCTCTTCATCCTTCGTCCCAAAGCGGCCGCGTATATCCAATATACCATAAATGCTACCCCGCCACAATCATCTTATCTCCCATGGCGACGGATATTTTTCAGGGCGGACAGGCCGCCATGGCCTGTCCGGTCCCCCATGCTTGCCGGACAAAACGCGCCGCCTGCGGCAGACCGGATCACGGACTGGCCGAGACCGTAGCTGTTTATCCGGTGTTTCGTGACAATATCACAGAACACGGCACAGATCTATGGTATACTAAAGCTACCCAGGGCGCCGGCTGCGCCGCCGGCCGGTATACAGGAAGGCGCCGGGGCGGTCCTGACCGCAGGCCCCGGATGCCGGCGTGACGAAGGTCTCCTCTCCCTCGGATCCTCTGCGCCGTCCGGTATGGCAAGAGCCTTACGAAAACCAGGCGAAGGATCTTATCATAAAGAAAGGATCAAAGAACTGTCTATGATGAAAGAAAAGCTCAAGAAACTGGCCCGCCCGGCCCTGTTCACGGCGGGGGGCGCCGCCGCCGGATATCTGTATCACCATTTTGCCGGATGCGCCTCCGGGACCTGCTCCATTGCTTCTGATCCCGTAAATTCCATGATCTATATGGGGATCGTGGGATGGCTCCTGTCCATCGTATTCAGAAAGGAGGATCACGGTCCATGCAGTACGCGGTAACATTCCTGGAAGGCATCATCTCCTTTATCTCCCCCTGCCTGCTCCCGATGCTGCCGGTCTATCTTTCCTATTTCGCGGGCGGCGGGGAACGGACCACGGCCAAGACGCTGCGCGGCGCGCTGGGATTTGTCGCCGGATTCACCATGGTCTTCGTGACTCTGGGCGCCCTGGCCGGAACGGTGGGCAGCTTCTTAAAAGCGCACCAGACGGCGGTCAATGTCATTTCCGGCCTGATCGTGGTGTTTTTCGGCCTCTATTTCCTCGGTCTGTTCCGTCTGAACCTGTTCCGGGGAAGCAGCCGGAATGTGCGGACCCCAAACATGGGCTTTTTCTCGGCTCTGGTCTTTGGCGTCGTATTTTCCCTCGGATGGACGCCCTGCGTGGGGGCCTTCCTGGGTTCGGCGCTCATGCTGGCCTCCCAGCAGGGCCATGTACTGGAGGGGATGACCCTGCTCTTGGTATATTCTCTGGGCCTTGGGATCCCCTTTATCCTCAGCGCCGTTCTGATCGATTACCTGAAATCCGCGTTTGACTGGATCAAGCGGCACTATGACATCATCAACAAAGTCTGTGGCATCTTTCTGATCCTGGTGGGCATCCTGATGGCGACAGGTACCATGGGACGTCTGCTCCGTTTACTCAGTTGAGGAGGCTGTCTATGAAAAACAAGAAAATGCTCCCTATCATCCTGTCCGCCCTCGTCCTGCTGATCGGAGGCGCCTATCTCCTGTACCGGGCGCTGGGAAAAGAGATCGAGGCGCCCAGGCTCGCGACCCGGGAAGCGGCCTCACAGGAACCGGAGGAAGCGACGAAAGAAAGTTCAGAAGAAGGATCCGAAACGGAAACAGAGGCTGCGAAGCTCTCGGCTCCTGATTTCACCGTGTACGACGCCGACGGGAACCAGGTACAGCTTTCCGACTATATCGGGAAACCTGTCGTCTTAAACTTCTGGGCCAGCTGGTGCGGCCCCTGTCAGACGGAAATGCCGGACTTTCATGACAAATACCTGGAAATGGGAGAAGAGATCCATTTCCTGATGATCAACATGACCGACGGAAGCCGCGAGACCGTCGACACCGCGGCAGGCTTCATCGAGGAACAGGGATATACCTTCCCTGTGCTCTACGACAAGGATTCCGACGCGGCCATGACATACGGAGCCTACTCCCTTCCCACCACCTTCTTCATCGACGCGGAAGGCTATGTCATCGCCCAGGCCACCGGCGCCATCGACGCGGATACTCTGCAGCGCGGCATCGATATGATCCGGTGATCCATCCTCAGCGTGAGCGCGGGGCTGTCGCACTAAACAATTAGTGCGGCAGCACTTTTTTGCAAAGAATAAGAGCCAGGTCTGTGCAAGGCCTGGCTCTTGGTGT
>CAJFUL010000063.1 GCA_904420245.1 Candidatus Paralachnospira avium | reverse complement strand
TGGATAAGCTGACGGAGAACAGGACCAGCTTTGTCATCGCCCATCGTCTCTCCACCATCAAGAACGCGGATCTGATCCTGGTGATGAAGGACGGCGACATCATCGAACAGGGAGACCATGAGACTCTGCTGGCCAAGGGCGGTTTCTATGCAGATCTTTACAACAGCCAGTTTGAAAAAGCGTCGTAAAAAGAGTATAATAGAATAAGAGAAAAGGAGGAGGATGCATGATGAAATCATTGGCGATCGAACGGGAATTCGGCAGCGGCGGCCGGGAAGTCGGCATGAAGGTGGCGGAGCTGGCCGGGATCCCTTATTATGACAGCGCCCTGATGGTCAAGGCAGCGGAGACAAAGGGGATTTCTGTGGGGATGCTGGAGGAGTATGATGAGAAGCGCTCCGGCAGCTTCCTCTATGATATTGCCGCATATACCAGCTACGCCCAGGGAAACAGCAAGAATTCCGTATACGAGCTGTTCAGCGGTATGCAGAAGACCATTGAGAAGCTGGCCGCGGAGGGCCCTGCCGTGTTCATCGGACGGTGCTCCACGGAGATCCTGAAGGAAAAGCGCAATGTGCTGCGGGTATTCATCTATTCCTCGGAGACCGGTAAGAGGATCCGCAGGACCATGGAGACAGAGCACGTTTCAGAAGCGGAGGCCAAGAGGCTCATCGACAAGAAGGATAAGCAGCGCCGGAATTATTTCCGGTTCTGGACCAGGAAAGAGTGGGGAGACAGAGGCAACTATGATCTTGAGCTGAACACTTCCTCTCTGTCGACGGAGGAGTGCGCCAGGATCCTCCTTAGCGCCATGGAGAAATAGGGCTTTGAACTTTTTCTTGATGCCGTTCTGCCAAAGAGGAGATGCGGCGCAGAAAAGATCTGTGTTATAATAAAGTCAGGAAATCCCCGCGGAACGGGGAATCGGACGGAAGGCAGGCGAAGGCCTGCCTTTCGCTGGTGCAGAGTCTGGAAGGAGGAAGCAGAATGTCAGAGAAAAACCTTGTGGCAGGATCCGGCGGAAACCGGTATATCCCTTATGAAGAGCGGAGCGGCGGCGAGTCTGTGGTCTATTTTACGAGGGACCTCTCGGAAGAAGGGCTTCGCAGGATCTTTGCCCGCGTGAGCAGGAAGCTTTCCGGGAAGATCGGGATCAAGCTCCATACGGGAGAACCCCACGGTCCCAACATCATTCCCAGGCCCTGGGTGAAGGCGCTGATCCAGAAGGATCTGCCGGACGCCTCCATCGTGGAGACCAACACCTATTATGAGGGCGGACGCTATACCACGGAGCAGCATCGGGAAACCTTAAAGACCAACGGATGGACCTTCTGTCCGGTGGACATCATGGATGCGGAGGGTACCGTGGCCCTTCCGGTCACGGGCGGCAAATGGTTTACGGAAATGCACATGGGGAAGGGCCTCCTGGACTATGATTCTCTCTTTGTGCTGACTCATTTCAAAGGGCATGCCAAGGGAGGCTTCGGCGGTTCCGATAAGAATATCGGCATCGGCTGTGCCGACGGGCGCATCGGAAAGGCCATGATCCATACGACTCCCGGCTCTTCGGATATGTGGGATATTTCCAATGAGGAGTTCATGGAGCGGATGACGGAGTCGGCCAAGGCGGTGACCGATCACTTCGGGCAGCATATCTGCTATGTCAATGTCCTGCGGAACATGTCGGTTTCCTGCGACTGTGAGGGAGTGGCCGCCGCTCCGGTGGTGACGCCCAACATCGGGATCCTGGCCTCCGGCGATATCCTGGCCATTGACCAGGCTTCGGTGGATCTGATCTATGCCCTGAAGGAGGAGGACCGCCATGATCTGGTGGAGCGGATGGAGTCCCGCCACGGCTTAAGACAGCTCACTTATATGAAGGAGCTGGGGATGGGCAATGACCGGTACCGTCTGCTGGACATCGATCATGAAGACCGGGAGATCTCCCCGGCGGACGCGGCGAAGGATGCGGTCCCTTTTACAGAGTAGGAGAGAAAAGAGCTTTCCGGACGATTCAGTCCGGGAAGCTCTTTTTGCTTCCCCGTATTTTTTTGATAAAACCCTGTGAAAATCTCCCCGGTACTGCCATAATAAAGTGAAGACGTCCCCTGCAGGGAAGGTAGAAAAGAAACCGGGAGGAAATGAGATGGAAAAACAGATCATAGAAGCCGTAGGGCTTTCCAAATACTACGGAGACGGGGAGGCGCTGGTAAAGAGCGTCGATAAGGTGGACCTTTCCATTGACAGGGGCGGGATCACGGCCATCATGGGCAAGAGCGGATCCGGAAAGACGACTCTCCTGCATATGCTGGGCGGGCTGGAGATCCCCACGGAGGGAAAGGTGCTGGTGGACGGCCGTTCCCTCTATGATATGAGGGAGGCGCAGCGCACCAGGTTCCGCCGGGAACACATCGGTTTTATCTTTCAGAAGTTCCAGCTGATCCCGGATATGACGGTGGAGCAGAATGTGCGGTTTCCTCTGGATGTGGCGGGGAAACCGCTGGATCAGGCCTTTGAGAGGGAGCTGGCGGCCATGCTGGATCTGGAGGACAGGATGGGCTTCTATCCCCATCAGCTCTCCGGAGGCGGCCAGCAGAGGGCGGCCATCTTCCGGGCTCTTCTGATGAAGCCGGATCTGATCCTGGCGGACGAGCCCACCGGAAATCTGGACGAGGCGGCGGGACAGGAGCTCCTGCGGTTTATCCGCCAATCCAATGAACGGTACGGCCAGACCTTTGTGGTGGTGACTCATGACAGAAGCGTGGCGGATATGGCCCACCGGGTCATCCGCCTGAAGGATGGGAGGATCTGGCAGGATACAGAGGGAGGAGGCAAGGGAGCATGAGGATGAAGCGGATGTGCCTCTACAGCCTCCAGGGAGTCATAAAGAGCGGGGCTTATCGGGCGTTCCTCTGGGGAGTGATCTTATCCATCGCGCTGCCGGTCCTGTTCCTGACGGCCACGGACAGCATGCTCTATACGGCTGCCGAGCGGCGGAAAGACATCTACGGAGAATTTACGGATCTCTATTACGGAATGGAAGAGGGGAGGCCGGAGGAAGGGGACGGCGGGCTTTATGACCGGGAGCTGGTCTCTGTCCTGGGAACGGAGACGGAGAAGGTCATAAGGGCCGGAAATCTATACGGCGCCGATCTGGCCCTGCTGGAGGAAAACGGCGATCTGGAACCTGTTCTCAGGAAGCGGCAGGAGGCTTCCGTCGATTTCCTGGGAAATAAGAGGACTTCCGGACTGCTGGCGGCCGGCTATCTGGACGAAACGGCGGCGCGGCTGGGACGTATCCGGCTGAAAGAAGGAAGCTGGCCGGAGAAAGACCAGGCGGCAGTGACGGAGAGCCTGCGAAAGGAGCTGGGAAGCCCTGACGTGGGAGAGGCCGTTTCCTGGAGAGGGAAAACGTATGAGATCTCGGGGATCCTGGCGGATTACGGGATGCTCTGGGTCAGCAATATGAGCCAGTCGGATTCGGACCGGCTGGTCCCGGAGCTGCTGCTTTCGGAAGAGGATTTCTGGGCGGAGGCGGCGGAGCTCCAGGTGTCCCATCAGACCTTGCTGGAGGCGTCCGGGGTTTTTTCCGGTGAGATCTATTCCGGAAATTTCAGGCTGGTGCAGAATCTTCCCGTCAAAAACCAGAGATTTTCCGTACCGCCTGTGATCCTGGCGCTGGTCTATATATGCGCCGGCCTTCTGATGGCCCAGCTTCTGCTGCTGAACCTGCCGAAGCTGGAGAAGCGGATGCGTCTCTGCCGTCTGCTGGGCGTGGAAGCGGGAAAGGTGCCGGGCCTATTTTATCTGGATCTGTCGTGGATCTTCCTGATGGCCGTTCCGGCCGGACTTTTTCTGGGGATCGGAGGCGCGGCGTTTTTGGGGTGGATCTGCGGCCGGATGGCGGAAATGGAGGTCCTGTTCCGGATCCGGCCCATGAGGCTTCTGGGGGCGGTCCTCCTGTCCGGAGGACTTATGGCCCTTGGAGGGATCCGTCCTGCGGTGCGGCTTTATAAGCTTCCGGTCCTGGAGAAGCAGAAAAACGGCTTTATGAAAAAAAAGAGAATGTTTTCCACGGCGCTTTTGGGGCTTCTGCTCTTTTCCGTATTTTTTCTGCACGGGGCGGCGGACTGCTATCTCAAAAGCGATGAAAGACTGAATCTGTCCGTTCCGGTCTATGGGAAGCTGCCCACAGACTATGATTATGAGTTTCTGGCCTCCACCATCAGCAGCGACACCAATTACCAGGATGAGGATGGAAACTATATAGGCATGAGCGTCATGGAGCCGGATGATATTTTCACAGTATATAACGAACCTTACCTGGGGATGGAGGAAGAGGATCTGGAGTATCTGCGGACGGCGGAAGGAGTCCGGAAGGTGACGGCCTATAAGGAGTGCACCCAGCTCAAGCTTCCCCTGGACCGGGAGGATCCGTACCAGAGGGCCATTGAGGACAATTTCATGTCCAGTGGGCTGAGCGGGTATGATGAGAAAGTCCGGGAGATCTTCGGACTGGAGGAGACTTATGTGGATGCCAGGCTCCAGGGATACAGCGAGGAAGAGCTTTTGGGCCTGTCCTCCTATGTGGAGGAGGGAGAGATCCATCTGGATAAGATCCGCTCCGGGGAAGAGGTGATCCTGATGGTTCCGGATCTGGAGGTCGGCTTTCGTCCCGTGGAAGGAGGAGGTCAGATCATGAGCATCCGCTTCCTGGAAATGGGAGCATACAGCGGAGAAGAAGGCCAGTACCGGGATACGTATTACCGGCCGGGGGACACGGTGACGTTGACCAGACTCTATTCCGAGGATTCCGGACTGCGGGGATTCGTAAAGGAGGACACGGTGCGCGAGGAGGTGCGCCGTCAGGATATCACCGTGACCATAGGAGCGGTGATCCACTGCCGGGCAGGGTGGTTTGAAAAGAGCAATTCGCCTCTTCCCTATTTCAACTTCTTATGTCTCAACGAGACTTTTGACGCTCTGGATCTTTCCAGCACCTATACCCGTGTGCGCGTGAGCGGACGGGAGGGAGAGGAGGATGCCCTCCGGCAGGCGGTATACCGTCTCAGCGCGGATCTGCCGGAGATGGAGCTGGAGGACAGGCAGGGCTTCATGGAAGAATACCGTCAGTACCATATGCTCCTGGAGATCCTGAGCGTTCTGCTGGCGGCGCTTTCGGCCGTGATGGGAGCTGGCGTGCTCTTCGGACAGCTTTTCGCCAGGATGCAGGAGGAGCGGAAGCAGACCGGACTTTACCAGGTGGCAGGATATACGAGACGGCGCCTCTACTGGCGGCTGATCCGGCCGGCGGCGGTTTTGCTTCCCGCGGTATGGGCGCTGGCCATGGGAGCCGTCGTCCTCCTGGCCAGATGGTATTATTTTCTGGAAGGATACTGGGGAGTCTCCAAGTGGCTGCAGACTCTGGCCGCGGCGCTTCTCCTGGCCGGCGGGATCTTTCTGGTTCTGGCCGGACGGTTTTTCAAAGAAAGCATCAGCAGTCTGATCCGGGAGGAAGACTGAGAAAGGATACACGGTGGGCAGGAGCAGAGAGGGACAGAAGTTTATCGAGCTTCTATTCAGACAAAACTACAACAGGATATATGAATACTGCTTCTGGAAGCTGGGAAGGCGCCAGGACGCGGAGGACTGCGCCATGGAAACCTTCCTGCGGGCGGCGGATAAGGCGGCGGTTTTGGCCGCCCATCCCTGTCCGGAGAGGTGGCTGTATGTGACGGCCAGGAATGTGTCCATGGAGATCATCAAAAAGCAGGCCAGGTTCGTGAGGCTGGAGCGGGAGACGGAGGCGTCTGTCCGGACAGAGGGGGAGCTTTTCCACAGCGTCCATGAGCTGGAGGAATGGCTGACGGGATGTCTAAAGCCTGAGGAGCAGGAGCTTTACCGGCTTTTGGTGAAGGAAGAGGAGGGAACGGCCCAGATCGCGGAGCGGCTGTCCATTTCCTATACCAACGCCGCCACCAGGATCTACCGCCTGCGGAAGAAGCTGAAGAAGCAGCTTTCCCTGGCGGAAGGAAAGGAGGAGCCATGAAAAAGAAGCCGGATGCATATTTGGACAGTCTGGAATTTCTGCCTTCCGAGATGGAAAGGATGGTGAGATCCGCCATAGAAGAACGGGATGGGAAGGCGGTTTCCTCCTTCTCGGAGGAAGAGGTGGAGCTGCGCCTGCGGCTCTTTCGGGAGAAGCGGCATATGGAGCGGCTGAAGAAGTACAGGGCCCTTTTGGCAGCCGCCTGTCTGTTTTTGACGGTGGGGATGGCGGCCGCCCTGTTCCGTCCGGTGGGAGTCCGGGGAAATAATACGTATATCACATTTTATACCGGGGACGGCAGCGAAGAGAGATTTGTATTCCGGTATCAGGATGTTGAAACGCCCTATGGAAGGACCCATGATTACCAGAGCTTTTCTGAGCTGGAGGCGGTCCTGGGCTTCCGGCTGGCAAAGCCCTCCGGCCAGGAGGCGGACAGTCTCTATCTGGAGGCCAGGCCGGGGAGCGGCCTGTACAGCGTGACCGCCTCCTTTGGGGAGGATTCCCCCATAGCCGGTTATCAGGCTTATCTGGTGCGGGACAGTGAAGAGTCCTACGGCTATCCTCACAGCATCAGCCAGGACTGGGAGCGGCTGGAGGAGAAGGAGCTGGGAGGACGGCAGGCGGTGCTATACCAGATCGAAGGCGGCGCAGCTTATGGAGCGGCTTTTTCGGAAAACGGGATCCTCTATGTGATGGCCGCCAAAGAGGGCGTAGCCTTGGAGGAATGGGAGGAGATCCTGGCGGGGATGACTTACCGGCGGTAATAGTCCTGGCGGTCTGTGATCTGAAAGCCCATGGAGCGGTAGAGGCGGAAAGCAGGCCCGTTGGATGAAGACACCTGGAGGATCAGGCGTCCTCTGGCCAGACAGGCCGTCATGAGTTCCGAGAGAGCGGCCTTTGCCAGTCCGCGGCGCCGGAAGGAAGGCAGGATGCCGAAACCGCATAAGTAGAAAATGGGGTCTTCCCCATATGCGGACAGGTGGAAGAGGCCGGCCGGGACGCCGTCCTTCAGGATTAGATAGGAGACGGATGCCGGATCTGCGAGCAGGGTATCCAAGAAGCCTTGGGGATCTTCTCCGAAGGCTTCTTTATGGAGCCGGAAAAGCAGGGAGCGGTCTTTGCAGCCGGCGGTCTTGAGGGTAACGGAGGCCGCAGGATGGAGAGAAACCGGTTTTTGGGCCTCCATCAGACATTCGCTGCGGCACAGAGAAAGCCCCAGGCTCCGGCAAAGGGCGCCGCTTCCGGGATCCCCCGTGAGGCACTGATAGACGAGGGAGGGAGAGCCGAAGCGGAGGGAGATCTCTTTTTCTGCCAGGGAAAGCAGGGAAGAGAAATATCCGCGGTTTTGGAACTCCGGATGGGTAAAACCGGAGATCTCCGCCTCTTTTCCATCCGGACAGAAGACGGAGAGGAAGCTGACCAGCTTTCCGTCCAGGCGGCAGAGCCCGTAGAAGGAGTCCTCTTCCTGCGCGGACGGCTCCGGCAGTACCAGGCACAGGCTGCCGGGAGGAACGGCTTTTTTTGTGGAGAGGGTGTACAGCGCTTGGATCTCCATGCATTGGGAAGCGGTCAGGGTGCCGCAGATGGTACAGGTCATGGTCTGCCTCCTTATGCTGCCTGCCGGCAGCTTTTTGAAATAGTATAGCATAGTTTCCCGGAGAATGTGGACAATATGGGAAGAAAGGAGTATAATCTCCACTGATCGGAAGCGAACAGAAAGGGAGGAGCAGACATATGGGAATCAAGCTTCGGAAAAGAGAAGAAGTGCCCGTGGAAGAGACCTGGGCCACAGAAGATATATTTCCCGGCGATGAGGCGTGGGAGAAAGAATTTGAAGCGGTCAAAGAGGAGATCGGAACATACAGCAGGTACAGAGGGCATCTGGGAGATTCGGCGGAGAATCTCTACGGAGCCCTCCAGTTTGATGCCGGGATGGGGGAACGGCTGGAAAAGCTCTATTGCTATGCCCATCTGAATTCGGACGTGGATACGGGCAACCAGAAGCATCAGCAGATGGCCGGACGGGCGGCAGGCCTGTACGCGGCGGCTTCTGCCGCCTCTTCCTATATCCCGTCGGAGATCCTGGAGATCCCGGAAGAGAGGCTGAAGGCCCTTCGGACTTCCGAGGGGGCGGACAGGAGCTTTGACCGCACCCTGGATCTGATCCTGCGGGACAAGGCGCATACCAGGAGCCCGGAGGTGGAGGAGCTTCTGGCGGATGCGGCGGAGATGGCGGACGGTCCTGCCCAGATCTTTAAAATGTTCAACAACGCGGACACCCGTTTTCCCAGGATCACCGATGAAAACGGGCAGAAGACGGAGCTGACCCACGGCCGTTATGTGACGTTTCTGGAGAGCGGGGACCGCAGAGTGCGAAAGGAAGCCTTCCAGGCCATGTATGAGACCTTCGGACATCATAAAAATACGCTGGCGGCCGCCTTTCAGGCCAACGTCAAGCAGGCCTGGTTCTATGGAAAAGCAAAAAAATATCCGTCGGCCCGGGCTTACTATATGGACAGCGCCCATGTGCCGGAGGAAGTCTATGATACGCTGATCGGGACGGTGCGGGAATCGCTGCCCCTGATGTACCGGTATGTGGAGCTGAGAAAGAACGTGCTGGAGCTTCCGGAACTCCATATGTATGATCTTTATACGCCCCTGGTGCCGGAGGCGGGAGCCAGGATCCCTTACCGTGAGGCGGAGAGGCTGGTGACGGAGGCCCTGGCCCCCATGGGAGAGGAGTATCTGGCTGCTCTGAAGAAGGGCTTTGAAGGACGCTGGGTGGACTACGGGGAGAATGAGGGAAAGCGCAGCGGCGCGTACAGCGGCGGCCCTTACGGAGTCCATCCCTATGTGCTGATGTCCTATCAGGGAAACCTGGACAGCGTGTTTACCCTGGCCCATGAGATGGGACATGCCATGCACTCCTATTTCTCCAATGAGAACCAGACTTACGCCAATGCCCAGTATAAGATCTTCGTGGCGGAAGTGGCTTCCACCTGCAACGAAAACCTGCTGAACCACTATCTGCTGGAAAGGTCCCGTGATAAGAAGGAGCGGGCTTATATCCTCAATCATTTTCTGGACGGCTTCAAGGGAACGGTGTTCCGCCAGACCATGTTCGCGGAGTTTGAGAAAACGGCCCATGAGCTGTGCCAGGCGGGAGAGGTGCTGACGGCGGACCGGCTCTGCGGGATCTATCAGAAGCTCAACGAAGATTATTTCGGAGACGGGATCGTCGTGGATCCGCAGATCAGCCTGGAATGGGCCAGGATCCCTCATTTTTACACGCCCTTCTATGTGTACCAGTATGCCACCGGCTTCTCGGCGGCCGTGGCCCTTTCGGAGCGGATCCTGAAGGAGGGAGAGCCCGCGGTCCGGGATTATATGGGATTTTTGAAGGGCGGCTGCAGCAAGGATCCCATCGATCTGCTGGCGGACGCCGGAGTGGATATGAGGACGCCGGAGGCCATCCGGTCCGCCATGGGCGCCTTTGAGAGGGCCCTCACAGAACTTTGCGGAATTCTGGAAGGATAATTTCAGAAATGTTAAGAAATAATTCCGGTTTTTGTGCTATAATGATACAAGCATGAAATGCGGGAGGGAGTATGACACTTTACGAAGCGATTTTCAAGCGGAGATCGGTAAGAACTTATAAAATGGAGCCGCTTCCCCAGGAGTTCTTTAAGAACTTCCGGAAGTTTGAACTGGGCCTGCAGGCTCTGGACAGCAGCATCCCATACTCTGTGGAGATCATAAACGCCCTGGACGGAGGGGTGAAGATCAAGGGACTTTTCAAGGTCAGGGCCCCTTACTATCTGATGTTCTTTTCCGAGACGGGAGAAGAGGCGGAGAAAAACGCCGGCTATCTGATGGAGCAGATGGTGCTCTATCTGACGGAAAAGGGGATCGGCACCTGCTATCAGGGGCTGGCCAGGATCCCGGCGGTTTCCGACCCGAACGGGCTGAAGCCGCTGATGGTGCTGGCTTTCGGATACGCGGACGGGGAGCTGTACCGGGAATCCTTTAAGGCAAAGCGCCTGGCCTTAAAGGAGCTCTGTGTTTTCCGGGAGAGCCCCACGGAGGAGACCAGGCTGATGATGCAGGCGGCCAGGATGGCGCCGTCGGCTGTCAACAGTCAGCCCTGGCGCTTTATGGTATACCAGAACAGGATCCATGTCTTTGCCAAGAAGGAGAAGCTTCCGTTCTCACGGTTCACGGCCTTTGACATCGGCATAGTCCTCTGCCATATTTCCCTGGCGGCGGAAGAAGTTTGGAGGGATATCGAGTTCACCAGACGGGAACAGATCGCGGCCAAGGAATTCAAAAATAATCAATATTTTTTGAGCATTATATTTATTTGAAAAAATTTAAAAAAGCTGTTGACAAAGAGCTCCATCCGTAGTATCATATTACTTGTCCGACGGAGCGGAGCTCCTGAGACAGAGAAAACCAGATATGCGCGAGTGGCTCAGTGGTGGAGTATCGCCTTGCCAAGGCGA